>JACDHQ010000083.1 GCA_013820975.1 Gemmatimonadaceae bacterium | reverse complement strand
TGCGCAACATCCTGCGCGACGCGCTGTCACGGCGACGCAGCGAGGGGGTCATCGACGGCACCAAGGACTTCCTGCTCGACCGGCTCGACGATGCACTCGAGCCGCTGGCCCGCTCGCTCTCGGGCAAGGCGGTGTGGAGCGAGATGAAGGAGAATGCGCGCCGCGCCGCCCTGTCGGCGGAGGAGCGAAAGCGCTTCACCGATCCGTCGGCGGCGACCGTGGACGGGGCGTCGCACCTCGCGGCCCATGCCATCGCGGCGCTCTGCGCACGCGACCAGGACGTGGCGGTCCACATCGCGGCGCACAGCGCGGGGTCGATCTTCATGGCCCCCTTCATCGGCACGCTGCGCAGCGCATTCGCGGAGGCGGGCGTCGCACGCGGGCCCATCGCGACCTGCTCCCTCTGGGCACCGGCGTGCACCGTCTCGACGTTCGAGGAGGATTATCGCCCATTCCTGGATACGGGCGCCATCGATGAGCTGGCGCTGTACACGCTGACCGACGAAGTGGAACAGGACGATCACTGCGCACGCATCTACAACAAGTCGCTGCTCTACCTCGTCTCCAATGCCTTCGAGTCGAAGCCACGGATCCCGTTGTTCCGGGAGGGCGAGCCGATCCTCGGCATGGCGCGGCATGCCGGCCGGTCGGATGCCTTCACCGGCGCGAGCCCGAAGGTCGCGTGGATCCAGGCGCCGAACAATGCGCCGGCGGGAGATCCCTTTGCGTCGCACGCCAAGTCGCACGGCGCGTTCGACGACGACGAGGCCACCGTCGCGGGCACCCTCCGGCGCGTCACCGCATGGGGGCGGGGCGGCGTGCTCGCAGGGCTGAAGGCGAGGGGAGGCACGGCGGACGTCGCAGCGGTTGCGCCGGGTGCAGCGGTTCCAGCACCAATGTTCGAGCGCTCGGCGCGATCGAGTCGCGAACGCCGGATTGAGCTGAACCGGGAAAGTTGATTCGCGGGAACTCCCCCACAGGATCCGGGGGAGTTCCGGGGGTGGCGGGTGGTCGCGCGGTCCGTAGCTTCCCCGCGACCACCCTGCACCTCTGCCCTCCCGCATGCGTATAGCACTCCCCAAGGAAACCGCGCCGCGCGAGCTCCGCGCGGCGCTTGCACCCGACAGCATCACGCGCCTGGTCAAGGGCGGTCACGAGGTCGTCGTCGAGCGGGGCGCCGGAACGGCCGCCGGGTTTGCCGACGAGGCCTTCGAGAAGGCCGGCGCGACGCTCGCCGCCGACTTCGCCGCCACGGTCGCGAATGCCGACATCGTTGCCAAGGTCCGTGCGCCGAGCGTCGGCGAGGCGGATGCACTGCCCGCCGGTGCGGTGCTCTTCTGCCTGCTGCATCCATCGCGGAACGCGGAGATCATCGCCCGCCTCAGGGCGCGGGGCGTCCATGCCCTCGCGCTGGAGCTCGTGCCGCGCATCACGCGCGCCCAGTCGATGGACGTGCTCTCGTCGCAGGCGACGGTGGCCGGGTACAAGGCGGCGCTGCTCGGCGCCGCGGAGATGGACAAGTTCCTCCCGATGCTCACGACCGCCGCGGGCAATGTCCCGCCGGCGAAGGTGTTCGTCATCGGGGCCGGTGTCGCGGGGCTGATGGCCATCGCGACGGCGCGGCGCCTCGGTGCCGTGGTTTCCGCGTTCGACGTGCGCCCCGCCGCACGCGAGCAGGTGATGAGCCTCGGCGCGAGCTTCGTCGCCGCCGACCTCGTGTCCGCCTCCGCCGAAGCCGCTGGCGGGTACGCGCGCGCGCAGACGGAGGAGGAGCAGGCGCGGACGCGCGAGGCCGTCGCGAAGCACGCGCGCGACATGGACATGATCATTACCACGGCCCAGGTGCCCGGGCGCGCGGCGCCGCGGCTCCTCGATGCAGCGACCGTGCACGCCATGCGCCCGGGAAGCGTCATCGTGGACCTCGCCGCCGACGGGGGCGGCAACGTCGAGCTCACGCGGCCGGGCGAGACGGTGAACATCGGTGGCGTGAAGGTCATCGGACCGCTCGACCTCGCCGGCACCGTCCCGTTTCACGCCTCGCAGATGTTCGGCAAGAACATCCTCGCGCTGATCGGCGAGATGGTGAAGGAGGGCAGCATCGACCTCACGGGCGAGATCGCACGTGCGATGGTGGTAACCACCGAACAGGCTTCCTAATCAACGAGTCGAATGTTCCTCCTCCAGATCTACGTCTTCGTCCTCGCGGCCTTCCTTGGCTTCCAGATCATCGGGCGCGTGCCGCCGCTGCTGCACACGCCGCTGATGGCGGCCACGAACGCGATCTCCGGCATCTCGCTTGTCGGCTCGCTCGTCGCCGCCGGCGGCGGCCATGGCACCCTCGCGAGCTTCCTCGGGTTCCTCGCCGTCGCGTCTGCGACAACCAACGTGATCGGTGGATTCCTCATCACCGACCGGATGCTCGGCATGTTCAAGCGCGACGAGGACAAGGTGAAGAACGACGAGGCGGCGAAGCCGGCAGAGGACACGGAGCGTCCGTCGTGAACGAGACGTTCATCCAGCTCGCCTACATCGCGTCATCCGTCCTCTTCATCCTCGGCCTCCGCAGCCTCACGCGACCCGACCAGGCACGGCGGGGGATGCGGCTCGCCGCGCTCGGCATGCTCGTGGCGATCGTCGCCACGCTCGCCCACCAGCAGATCGTGGATTACCGCTGGATCGCGGGGGGCCTCGTGGTCGGTGTCATCGCCGGCTACCCGCTCGGGATGTGGGTGCCGATGACGGCGATGCCGCAGCGTATCGCGATGGCGCTGTCGCTCGGTGCCCTGGCGGCGACGCTCGTCGGCGTCGCTGAGTACTACACGCGCATCCACGAGGCGACGGGGCTCGGGCGCGGCACCGCGATCGCGCTCGGGTTCGAGGTGATGCTCGGTGCCCTGACGGTGACCGGCGCCTCGGTGGCATTCCTGAAGCTGCAGGAGCTCATCACCGGGCGGCCGGTCACGTACCGCGGGCAGAACGTGGTGACCGGCATCCTCGTCGTCGTGCTGCTCTCGCTCTTCGGCATGCTGATCGCGCGCCCCGACAACACCTTCGCCTTCTACGGCCTGATCGCCGTGGCGGCGATCTTCGGCGTGCAGCTCGTGATGCCGATCGGCGGGGCCGACATGCCGGTGGTGGTGGCGCTGCTCAACTCCTACGCCGGGCTCGCCGCCGCGGCGACGGGGTTTGCACTCAACAACAACATCCTCATCATCTGCGGGGCGCTCGACGGCGCCTCGGGGTTCATCCTCTCGCTGCTGATGTCGAAGGCGATGAATCGTTCCTTCCGCAACATCATCTTCGGGGCGTTCGGGAGTGGTCCGACGGCGCTCGCGGTCGATGCGACCGGCGATCGCACGGTCCGGTCGCTCTCCGTCGAGGACGCGGCGATCCAGCTCGCGTATGCGCAGCTCGTCGTGGTCGTGCCGGGCTACGGCATGGCGGTGGCGCAGGCGCAGCACCAGGTGCGCGAGCTCGCGGAGCTCATCGAACGCAACGGCGGCGAGGTGAAGTACGCGGTGCACCCGGTGGCCGGGCGCATGCCAGGGCACATGAACGTGCTGCTGGCCGAGGCGAACATCGCCTACGATCGCATGTACGACATGGAGGAGATCAACGCCGACTTCGAGCGCGTGGACGTCGTGCTGGTGATCGGCGCGAACGACGTGGTCAACCCCGCGGCACGCAGCGACCCATCGTCACCGATCTTCGGGATGCCGATCCTCGACGCCGACAAGGCAAAGAGCGTCATCGTGATGAAGCGCGGCATGGCGGCCGGCTTCGCGGGGATCGAGAATGCGCTCTTCTATGCCCCGCGCACCAGCATGCTGTTCGGCGATGCAAAGGCGACGCTGACGAAGCTCATCGGCGAGATCAAGGCGATGTAAGCCAGCCCGGGGGCATCGCCCCCGCCACGGCATCGGCCAGGCGCTGGCGGCTCGACGGCAACGTGAGCTTGCCGACATTCTGCTGGCGCGCCATGATCTCGACGTCGGCCTCGAGCGGATCGCGTCCGTACACGAGCACCCCGATCCCGTGCTCGCCCGCGAAGTCGAAGAACAGGTCGCTCACTGCGGCAGGGTGCTCGCAGTCGAGCAGGACGGCCGCCGGACGAACGCGGCGCACCGCAGCAAGCGCCCGCTCATCGCTTCCCGGAAGCACCGGGTCACACCCCGCCGCATGCAACAGGCCGTAGAGCATCCGCTCGACTGCGGGACTTTCGGAGATCACCATCACGAGGGTCCGTTCTGTCATTCCCGATGCGCATCCTTTTATTGGCGATCCCCCGGTTGGCGCACGATCCGGGCCTCCCACGTCCGAGATGCCCGGATGGCCGACCTCAGCCGGCAACTCCGCTCTGCCAGAGGACGAGTACCCCGATCGCGACGAGCAGCACCGCGAACCCGCGCCGGAGCGCCCCCACGGGTACGTGACTCACGAGCCGGGTCCCGATGAGGGTCCCGATCACCGCCACTGCGGTGAAGGGGAGGAGCAGCATCCAGTCGATGTCCACCAGCCCGACGTAGCCGACGAAGCCGGCCGCGGTATTCATCACGATGACCGCCAGCGATGTCCCGACCGCTTCCTTCATCGGCAGCCGCGCGAGCAGCACGAGCGCCGGCACGATCACGAACCCGCCGCCGACGCCCGCGAGCCCCGTGAGCACGCCGACGAGGGCACCAGCGAGCACGACCACCCAGGCCGGCCGCGGCGCCCGGCGCTCGGCGCCTTCGAGCGGCGGCGGGCGAAACATCGACGACGCACCCGCCAGGATCACGAATCCGAGAATCGCGAGCTGCGTTTCGGCCGATACCCGGGGAGAGAAGCGGGCGGCCGCGAACGAGGTCAGCACGGCGACGAGGCCGAATCGCAGCGCGACATCGAGCTTCACACGCCCCTCGCGCCAGTGGCTCAGCGCGCCGACCGCGCATGCCACCGCTACCACCGGCAGCGTCATCGCGATCGCCGATTTCGCCGGATAGCCGAGCACGTACGTGAAGACGGGGACGGTGACGATCGAGCCACCGGCACCGAGCAGGCCGAGCGAGAGTCCGATGAGCAGCGCGAAGATGAGGCCGAGCAGGGTCATGAGGCGAATGAAGCCGGAGGCCGGAATGCACGGACGCCGTAGGATCGACCGCCGCCATCAGGGGGGCCGCGGGGTATCAGGAAGAGGGCAGACTGCCGCTCGGCCATGTGCAGCTCATGACAGCCCAGTGCCGTTCATGCCGCGAGCAGGTCCATTGGTTACCGATTGGGGGTATAATACATAAGTTATTTATTTGCAAGTACTTAGGAGGTGCACCATGAGAAAGTTTCCGACAATTGCTGCTACTGCCGTGCTCGCTTCGGCAGCCATCGCGACTACGGCAGCGGCCTCCGGTCTCAAGGGGACGCCGGCGTCGATGCGGAACCAGCACGCGATCGCCCTGAGCGAAGCCTACACGTTCCTTCGCACCCCGGCGCAGGTGCGGCACTATGCTGCCGAGGGACGGCTCGACACGGTGCCCGGAAACGCGGACTACATCGTCAACAAGGTGTCGTTTCCGTATGCGCGGCCCGAGGTGGTGAGCTTCATCGAGCGCCTCGCACGCGAGTATCGGGCGCATACGGGGGAGCAGCTGGTCGTGACCAGCCTGACGCGCCCCACGTCGAACCAGCCGGGCAACGCCCACAAGCTCTCGGTGCATCCGGCGGGCATGGCGGTCGATCTTCGGGTGCCCTTCAAGCCGTCGCAGCGTGACTGGCTGGAAGCGCGGCTTCTGACGTTCGAGCAGGAGGGTGTGCTCGACGTGACGAAGGAGAAGAGCCCGCCGCACTACCACGTGGCGGTGTTTCCAGGGGAGTTCCGCGAGTGGGCGGCGGCGAATCCGGTGCCGCTCGATGCGAATGCCGCTGCGACGGTCGTCGCACAGCTTCGCGATCTCCAGTCGCCGCTTGCGTCCCTCGGCGCGGTGCACACGGCCGCCGTGGGTGGCGGCAGCTTCAACGGGTGGGCGTTCGCCGCGCTCGCGGGGCTGGTGGCGATGGGCGGCGCAGCGGCGCGGAAGCGGCACGGCTGAGTTGCGTCGATGGCGGGGAGTCGCTCCCGCCCCCGAAACGCCAGCTGAATCGGTCGCGGGGGAGTCTCACTCCGCGACCGATTCACTACCTGGTTCGATCGCGGGAGGGTCCCACGCGCCATCGATCCAGCAAGTGATTCGATCGCGCGATGGTCCCATGCGCCATCGATCCAGCAAGTGAGTTCGATCGCGGGAGGGTCGCTCGCGCCGTCGAGCTGCGGTCCGGTTATCGCTCGGCCACCCCGGCAACGTGCGGAGAGACGACGGGCAGCCCTACACGAAAGTGGTCGAGCGTGACACGGCGAAAGCCGGCCTGCTCGACCGCATGCCACGTCTCGCGATCGGGTTCGCAGCCGCCGCCCGCGACGCGCCAGGGCGCGCGCACCAGGCGCTGGACGCGACGCAGCAGCGTGCCACGGGGCGCGGCGACGTGTTCGACGAACACGAACCGGCCGCCCGGCCGCAGCACGCGGTGGACCTCCGCGAGTGCGGCCCGCTGGTCGCCGACGGAGCAGAGGACGAGCGTGCTCACGACCGCATCCACGGATTCATCGGGGAGCGCGATCGACTCCGCGCCGCCGTCGAGGAGTCGCGCAGGAACGCGGTGCTCCGCCGCGACGGCGCGCAGCCGATCGTGGGCATAGGGATTAGGCTCCACGCCGATCCACTCCGTGACGGTGGCGGCGTAGAACTCGAAGTTCACGCCGCCACCCGGACCGATCTCCAGCACCCGCCCCTCGAGGCCTCCGAGCAGCGCGCGCTTGCGCTCACTCACCAGCCGCGAATGGTGCGCGCCGAGGGTGGCCATGAGCCACGCCTGCAGGCGCGCGTACCATCCGGTGCCCACCGCTTCAGGCCGCGCGCAGGTTGGCCGGCGTCCAGATCACGTCGCCGCCCATCAGCGACACGCACTCGAACTGCGCGGGCGGAAAGCCTGTCACGCCGATGCGCAGCCGGTCGCCGCGCTTCACGATCAGCTCGTGCGAGAGCGTCTCGAGCGCTTCGTCGAAGGAGCTGCCCCGCACCGACCCAGCCTGCACGACGTCGTCCTGCGTGTCGAGCGTGAACGTGTATCTGGCCATGGTCCCCCCTCCCGTGGTTGATCCCTCGTCCAGGTATACCCCCCGCCGACGGCGGTGTTTCGTGACTCAGACGGCCGCACGCCATGGTTCGCAACGCGGGCCGATCGATCGGCTGCGACGTTCCAGCGCGTGAGACACGACAAGCGGGCTGGAAGTCGTGCGTGTTCGAGATCGCGCGGACCTCCGGGTCACCAGCGACAGGGCGCGCGCGGCTACTCGCGACCGGGGACGGTGAACAGGCCGACGCGTCCGCCAAGTTCGTCATCGACCGACGGCAGGTTGGCTGGCGGCATCCACTCCCCACCGTCGATCCGCACCATCACCCGGTGCTGGCCGGCGCCAAGCGGCGTCGCAAGCGACCACGCGCCGCCGCCGTCGGACGTGAGGCGGACTGGTTCCCACTCGGAGAAGGTGCCGGCAACGTCGACCGAGTGCGCCGCCGGCGGCGCGAGCACCCGCAGCACGACGCCCTGCGCCCCGCCGCGCTCGATCAGCACGTCGGGTGCAGTGCGCGCGACCACCGGTCGGCGCGTCGCCGGCCGCGGCGCGTACGGCGACGAATCGTGCAGGCGCACGCGCATGC
>JACDHQ010000589.1 GCA_013820975.1 Gemmatimonadaceae bacterium | reverse complement strand
GGACATCGCTGCGGCGACGCAGGTGCTCGCCGGTACGCGGCCGGCCATCATCGCGATCGCCATCGCATGCAACGTCGGGATTCTGGTGCTTGGTACCGTGCTCTGGCTGCGGCTGCTTCCCCGCCGGTCGCCGGTGGCGTCTGGGCGAATGTTCGAGGTCGTCTCGATCATGGCCGGCATCGTCAACACCATCCCGGCACTGGTGGGTCTTGCATCGGGAACCGCGCTCCTCGCGAGCGAGCGAGGGGTCGGGGTGCGCGCCGCGGTTGCCGTGCTGGCGCTCGACCAGCTCGGCGAGGCGCTCGCAAAGGTTGCCGTGCTCGCGGCGGCGGCGTTTCTCCTGCCGCTCCCGGAATGGATGCGCGCGGCGGTCGGCGCCATCGCCGTCATCGCCATCGTCATGCTCGTGGGACTGGTGGCCGCCGCCCGTATGGGCGATGGAACCGTCGCTACACGGCTCGGCGTTGGGCGGATAGGGCGCCTGTACGCGTGGTGCGGCGACCTCGAGCTGCTGCGTCATCCGACGCGCGCCGCTGTCGCGCTGCTACTGGCGCTGGCAATGAAGGTCGCCGAAGGCGCCGCGCTGCTGGCGGTGCAGCACGCCCTCGGCGTCGAACTCCCGCTGGCGAGCGCGATCCTCGTGCTCGGCGCAGTCAACCTGGCGACGATGCTGCCCGTGTCGCCGGGCAACGTGGGCACGTACGAAGCTGCGGCAGTCGCAGCGTACCGCTGGCTCGGCGTGGATCATTCCACGGCGATGGCGCTCGCGATGGCGAGCCACGCGTGCTACCTCGCCGCGATGGTCGGAGCGGGCGCGGCGTCGGCGGCAGTCAGGTCGGCGCGGGTGGCACGGGGCTGAGGCGCGCGTCGCCTGCGAGGCGATGGTAGATCGCCTCCATGCGGCCGGCCACTTCGCTCCAGTCCGCTCCCGCGGGGGGCGATTGACACCGATGGGAGAGGCGCGCGAGTCGCGACGGATCACCGGCGACCGACTCGAGCAGCCGGGTGAAGTGCGCATCGTCGGTGGCGAGCAGGGCATCGGCGCCGTCGGTGAGGAAGTCGCGCACGCCCGCTGCTGCCATGGCGATCACCGGCACGCCGGCGGCGCGTGCTTCCAGCGCTGCGATTCCGAACGCCTCGAGGCGCGACGGAAGGAGGAACACGTCGGCGCCGCGGAGGGTCTCCCGGACACGTTCCCTTGGCATCCATCCATGCAGCGTCACGACATCACCGAGCCCCCTGCGCGTGACGGCTCGTCGCATGGACGGCATCTGCGGCCCGTCGCCGATGATCTCCAGCAGCACCCGGCCGTGAGCGGAAGCCACGGCGTCGAGCAGGAGGGCGGGTCGCTTTCGCCGGTGGAGGCGCATGACGGCGACGGCGCGGAGACGTTGCTCGCTCCGTGGCCGGCCATTGCGACCCTGATCCGGTGGCTGCCGACTCTGACCCCAACCGGACGGATCGGAAAACTGCCGACTCTGACCCCAATAAGAGAGGTCGACGCCGTTCGGAACCACGGTCACCGGCGAGTCGCCGACGAGCGGCCGCATCGATGCGGCGACGACGCTCGAGACGGCGGACCAATGCACCTTCCACGTCCCGGCGCCGAGGGCGCGCCTGACGAGTGAGAGCGGCACCCCGAAGTGCGTGAGCACCGAGTGGAAGGTGGCGACCGTGGGGATGCCGAGCTGCTGTGCCGCCCGCGTGGCGCCGTACGCCGCCGGCGAGATGATGCCGAAGTGCACGTGCGCCACGTCGTAGTCGCCCTCGGCGAGCGCGTCGCGGATCCTGCGGAAGGCGCCGGCGGTGAAGACGATCCCCGCCCCGGGAAGCCGCGGCGCGCCAAGCCGCCGGACGGTGAGCCCCTCCACTTTTGCTGGGCCGCCGACGGGAGTGATGACCTCCACATCGTGACCGCGCGCCTTCAGCTGGAGGGCGAGGTCGCGTACCTGGAGCTCGATGCCGCCGAGCCGCGGCAGGAACCATTCGGTGAAGAGCGCAATCCTCACGCGTACGCGTTGGCGGTGAACCACTCCCAGGCATCGCGCGCCGCATCCTCGACGGGCCGGAAGGAGTAACCCAGCTCCTCCACCGCCTTCGCCGACGAGAAGTGGTGCGGGAGGATCGACATCTCGGCGCTGGCGGAGTTGACGTCGTACTCGCCGCCAGTGACGGCGCCGAGGAGGCCGGCGGCGCGGCCGCTCGTGCGGACGAGCCAGGCCGGTGCCGTCCGCGCCTTCTTCGAGCGGCCGGCGGCATCGCTGAAGAGCTGGAAGGCCGCTTGGTACGTCATCGGGTGGCCGCCGAGGATGTAGCGCTCGCCGGTACGTCCCTTGACTGATGCGGCGAGGATGCCGGCGGCGATATCGCG
>JACDHQ010000588.1 GCA_013820975.1 Gemmatimonadaceae bacterium | reverse complement strand
GTACCGGAGTTGGGGCAAGGACGGCAAAGTTCTCGGATCGATCGATTCGGAACGAAACTTCACGGCGGACCACGACCTGATGAAAAGTCCCGATCGCAGCAGAGGCCGACATCCGCAGCGTATCGCCTTCGGCCTGCCACACAACTACGGACAGCCAAACGGGAAGGTCGAACCGGCCGCGGATGGAATCGACCGCCGCGCGAGTCCGTTGTTCATCCACATCCATCAGGCCGCGGAGACAGACGTACCGGTGGCGGTCGTGGCCTTTCTTCCTGCCGCGTTTCTTCCGCCGCGTCATGACAAGATCCGGGTAGGCTCGGAACAGGTTCGCCTTCAGAGCCATGATCTGTGGAAGCCGGTAGCGGCGTTCATGGACCGGATGGGCGGCAAGAGCGAGAAGCCTGTCAGGGAGCCGATTGTCGGTGAGGAGGTGCGCCTTGCCTGAGCGCCTCCACTTCACCTTCGGCCCCGTGCAGGGCTTCGTGGCGCAGGCGCGGCGCACGCGCGACCTGTGGGCCGGCTCGTGGCTGCTCTCGTACCTAGCCGAGTCGGCGATCGCGGCGGCGGAGCAGGCGGACGCCACCATGATCCTGCCTCACCGGCCGGACGAAGACCGCCGTACCGTCACGATGCAGCGGGACGCCGCGCTCTTCGGCAGGTTCCCTAACCGATTCGCTGCGGAGGCCGATGATCCCGTCCGCGCTGCAGAGGCCGCGAGCGGCGCGCTGCGGGAACGCTGGAGAGCCCTCGCCGACGCCGTCTGGCAGAGGTACGTCGCGCCGGCCGAGTCCGAAGGGGCCGGGACACGCGAGATCTGGGACCGTCAGGTCGAGAGCTTCTGGGAGACGGCGTGGGTCGTGGGCGACGCGAGCGCGCTGGCGGCCCGGAAGAACACGCGGCTGGTCGACGCCCGCGTGGAGCCCGGCGATCACTGCTCGCTGATGGGCAACCTGCAGGAGCTTTCCGGCTGCTACGGACCCGGTTCGCGCGAGGGGCGTGACGCGTTCTGGTCGAGGGTGCGAGAAACGGTCCCGACGCTGGACCTCGAGGAGAGCGAGCGACTCAGCGCGATCGCGCTGATCAAGCGGCTCTTCGCGCACGTCGCCGAGGAGGCCGTGGGCTGCCGGTTGGACCGGGCACGCGGCTGGCCCTCGACCGCCTGGTTGGCGGCCAGCCCATGGATCGGACGAGCGCGCGCCGCAGCACCGGACGCCGCGGCCGCCTTTGCGCGCACGGTGAGGGGACTGCCGTGGAAGAACGGGTGCACCGGCGAACGCGAGGCGGCACGGAGGCGCTTCGGCTCGACGGATCCTGAGGATTTCGCCGCGCTCGACGGGCCGCTCTTCTTCCTGCCGGTCCTCGCGGATCCCGGCTCCCTCGAGCTCCCCGCCGGCACCGACACCTCCCAGGCGGTCGATCGGTTGCGGGAGCTGTACGAGTCGGTGGGGATCGAGCCGGAGCCGTTCTACGCGGTCCTGCTCATGGACGGCGACCGCATGGGCAGGATTCTGGGCGAGGCGCGAGAAGCCGATCCGGCAGGCGGCGAGGGCGCGGTCTCGCAGGCGCTCGCGAGCTTCGCGGCGGCGGTCGACGGAATCGTGCGGCGGTACGAAGGCTACACCGTCTACGCCGGGGGTGACGACGTCCTGGCCCTGCTCCCCGCTCCGGGTGCGCTCGCCTGCGCGGAACGCCTCGCTTCTGCCTATGGCGATGCCTTCGCGGGGCGCCACCTTCCCACGCCCGCCACCCTCTCGGGCGGGCTGGTCTTCGCGCACTACAAGACGCCGCTGCGCACCGTGCTACGCCATACGCACCACCTCCTGGACACGGTGGCGAAGGAGGCGACGGGTCGCGGCGCGCTCGGCCTCTCGACGGTGCAGTCGAGCGGCACCACCGCGACCTGGGCGGCACCGTGGGAGGTGGTTACGGGCCGACAGGACGAGAAAGCCGGGCCGCTCCGCGAGCTGGCGACCCATTTCGGCCGGGACGGCGCCCTCAACCCCTCCTACCTCTACAACCTGCGGGAGCGGCTCGCGGGCCTCTTTGGTGATGCCGCTCTGGACGAGACGGGCGCGGCGGTGCTGCCGTCGGGCTTCGATGCGAAGCTGCTCGAGGCTGTCGCCCGGGCGGAGTACATGCAGGCGACGAAGCCGCCGGGTGGGCAGAGCAGCGTGGACGACCCGATAAACGTGCTGCTTACACTCACTCGCGGCTGGCGGCGCGATGACGATGGCGAGGTCCGGCAAACCGTGGGCTCCTTCGACTTCGGCGGCATCCGGATCGCGCGCTTCCTGGCGCGGATGCAGGAGGCAGGCGCCGCGGACCTTCGCACCCCCACGGGGACGCCATGACGCACCCCATCGACATGCAACAGTGG
>JACDHQ010000587.1 GCA_013820975.1 Gemmatimonadaceae bacterium | reverse complement strand
TCCCAGTTGCGCTCACCGCCGATGGATTCCGGCAGGGAAGTCGTGGGCGCGGCGAGGACGGCGCCGCTGTGGTGGTACACGAGTCCCTTCAGGACGACGGCGCTGCGCTCGACGAGCTCGAGCAGCGGGCCCTGGTATGCGCACCGCGACGACCACGTGCGCCATGACCCGAGCGTCGTCTCGAGAAGGCGCTGAGCGGCCGACGGCCCGATCCGCTGCACCGGGTCGCCGAGGTACCGCAGCGAGAACGCGGCGGCCTCGCCGGCCGCAAGGTCGAAGTCCGCGCTCAGGGCGCCGTTCCCGTCCACGGCGAGCGTCCGGTCGCTCGTGGCCCAGAGCCGCGTGCCGGGAGCAGCGGCGCTGAACATCCCCGCGCTCGATCGCCACTGCGCCGTGCTGCGCGCGTAGTCCGGCCGCGGGTCGATCGTCGTCCGGATCCGCGCGGTGCCGCGCTCGCACCGGACGATCCGGACGAGGACATGGTGGGGGTCCACCTCGCCGCGACCGTGGGGGCCTTCTTCTGCAAGGGCCAGGAAATCGAGGATCATGACGGTCGCGTCCGGCGCGACGAAGCGGCTCTCGAGGACGAGGCTGCCGTCGAGATACCGGCGCTCGGGGAGCGAGGCGCCGGCGACGTCGACCGTGAACGCGCCGCCGCGCGTGCGGTCCAGCATGCGGGCGAACACGCTGGGTCCGTCGAAACGGGGGACGCACATCCACTCGACGCCGCCGTCGAGGCCGACGAGCGCGGAGGTGTGCCCGTCCGAGAGGAATGCGTACTCCTCGATGGGCGGGTATTGCGCCCGTACCGCGTCAGTCATCGCCCGCCGGCCAGATACGGCTCGAGCTCGTCGCGCAGCGCCATGCGCCCGCGGTGCAGGCGGCTCTTCAGCGCGCGTTCGCCGATGCCCAGCGCGTGCGCGGCCTCCTCGGTGGTGAGCCCCTCGACGTCGCGGAGTACGACCGCCGTGCGGTAGTCGATCGGCAACTCGGCCAGCGCCCGGTCGATCGCCGCGAGAAAGTCGTGCGACTCTGCGATCCGGGCGGGACCGTGCCCCTCGGACGTGATCCGTTCGTAGACGAGGTCATCGGGTGCCACGGCCAGCTCGAAGCGACCGCGCCTGAGGCCTCGATAGGCCTCGTTGATGCCGATCCGGATGAGCCAGGTCGAGAACTGCGAGCGCCCTTGGAAGCGCCCGATGTTCAGCCATGCCAGCAGGAGCGCGTCCTGGACGACGTCGTACGCCGCGTCGCAGTTGTGCGTGATCCGGAACACGACGCGGCGAAGCTGCGTGGCGTGACGATCGGCCAGCGTCCCGAAGGCGTGGCGGTCGCCTGCCTTGGCGCGCGCGACCAGGGTGGCGTCGTCGGAGGCGCCGGTGGATTCGACTGGCGCGATCGCCATCGTGGTGCTCATGTCCCTCCGACCGGAAGGCGGCAGCGAACGGTTCGGCGTCTTGCCGCTCGGTCGTGCGGCGAACCTTCCGAGGCGAAGCGACGGTCAGACCTCTCGAACCATCTCGAAGGAGACACGTCATGAGCACGTTCGCAAAGGTCATCCGCGGATTCGGCGGCGGGCACGCACCGGAAGGTCCGGTCGAAGCAGTCTGGAACGGTGCGGTCCTCGCGCACAGCGACGCCACCGTGGTCGTCGAGGGCAATCACTACTTCCCACCCGACAGCATCAACTGGGACGCGTTGTCGCGCAGCGACAAGAAGACCGTGTGCCCTTGGAAGGGGCAAGCGGGCTACTACACGATCGAGGTCGCCGGCGAGCGCAACGAGGCCGCCGCATGGACCTACGCCGGCCCCTTGCCGGCCGCGGCCCACATCAAGGACCACGTCGCCTTCTGGCGCGGCGTCGAAGTCAGGCCGGCCGCGTCCGCCTGACGTCCCGTGGCGCCCCGCGTCAGCGCACCAGGATCCGGGCGCCACGCGAAGGAACCAGCGCCGTCCCGGAGAGCGCCGCACGCTCCGAGCGCCCCGCGGCGCTCTGGAGCGTGCGCGCGCGGACGACGGCTCCGATGAGCCGCCGCATCTCGAGCTCGGCAAGCGGCGCGCCCAGGCAGCGGCGGACGCCGCCACCGAACGGGATCCACTCGTACGTGCGCGGGCGGACTCCGAGGAAACGCTCCGGGCGGAACGCGCCCGGGTCGGGGTAGAGGTCGGCGCGGCGGTGTACGAGCGCGGGCACCACCATGAGCAGCGTCCCGACCGGAAGGCGCCAGCGGTCGAGCACCGCCGGGCGCGCGAGCTGTCGGACGACGTCGATGACGGGAGGGCGCAGCCGTAGCGCCTCGCGTACGACGGCCTCCAGGTAGCGCTCCTCGCCAGCGGCCAGGTCGCGCCCTAGGCGCTCCTGAACGGCAGGGTGAGGGG
>JACDHQ010000082.1 GCA_013820975.1 Gemmatimonadaceae bacterium | reverse complement strand
ATCACTCCATCCGCCGATCGCCAGGGCAACCGATCCTCCTCCGACGGACCGCGTGGGAGTGTCAGGAGCCGGGGCGTCGGCACCGAGGATCATGTACACAGCAGCACGCAAGGCCGATCTCGAGAAGCGCAACAGTGACGTCCGTCACGCTGAGGCCCTCCTCACCACCGGTGCGCTGCAGAGCGCGATCTTCAACAGCGCGTACTTCTCCAGCATCGCGACCGATGCCGCGGGCGTCATCCAGATCTTCAACGTCGGCGCCGAGCGCATGCTCGGCTACACGGCCGAGGAGGTCACGAACCGCATCTCGCCCGCCGACATCTCGGATCCGGACGAAGTGATCGCGCGGGCGCTCGCGCTCAGCGACGAGGTGGGCACCACGATCACGCCGGGCTTCGAGGCCCTCGTGTTCAAGGCGTCGCGCGGGATCGAGGACATCTACGAGCTGACCCTGATCCGCAAGGATGGCAGCCGCTTTCCGGCGATGCTGTCGGTGACCGCGCTCCGGGATGCGAAGGACGTGATCATCGGCTACCTGCTGATCGGCACCGACAACACCGCCCGCAAGAAAGCCGAGGCGGCGCTGCTCGAGGCGGGTGCGCTGCAGAGCGCCATCTTCAACAGCGCCAACTTCTCGAGCATCGCGACCGATGCCGCCGGCGTGATCCAGATCTTCAACGTCGGCGCGGAGCGGATGCTGGGGTATACCGCGGCGGACGTCCTGAACACGGTCACGCCGGCCGCCATCTCGGACCCCGACGAGATCGTCGCCCGCGCGAAGGCGCTCAGCGTGGAACTCGGGACCCCGATCACCCCGGGGTTCGAGGCACTCGTGTTCAAGGCCTCCCGCGGCATCGAGGACATCTACGAGCTCACCTACATCCGCAAGGATGGCAGCCGGTTCCCGGCCGTCGTCTCGGTCACCGCGCTCCGCGACGCCGAGGAACGCATCATCGGCTACCTGTTGATCGGCACCGACAACACCGCCCGGAAGCAGGTGGAGGAGGAGCGCATGCGCCTCGACCAACGGCTGCGCGACCAGCACTTCTACACGCGCTCCCTGCTCGAGAGCAACATCGACGCGGTGGTCACGACCGACCCGCGGGGCATCGTGACCGACGTGAACAAGCAGATGGAAGCGCTCACCGGCTGCACCCGCGACGAGTTGATCGGGGCTCCATTCAAGAGCTACTTCACCGATCCTGCGTGCGCCGAGACCGGCATCAACCGCGTGCTCGCCGAGGGGACGGTGACGAACTACGAGCTCACCGCCCGCGCACGCGATGGCACGCTCACGGTCGTGTCGTACAATGCGACCACCTTCCACGATCGCGACCGCCGGCTGCAGGGGGTCTTCGCCTCGGCGCGCGACATGACGGAGGTCAAGACCATCGAGCGCGCGCTGCAGCAGAAGAACGCGGAGCTCGAGGATGCGAGCCGCATGAAGTCGGAGTTCCTCGCCAACATGTCGCACGAGCTCCGCACCCCGCTCAACGCGATCATCGGATTCTCCGAAGTCCTCGGCGATGGGTTGCTCGGCAACATGACGCCGAAGCAGCACCGCTTCATCGACGACATCTTCAAGAGCGGCAAGCACCTGTTGTCGCTGATCAACGACATCCTCGACCTGTCGAAGGTCGAGGCCGGCAAGATGCTGCTCGACCTGGAGTCGGTGGAACTCGCCCCGCTGCTCACCAACAGCCTCACGATCGTCAAGGGGCAGGCAGCGGCGCGGCACATCCGCCTCGCCATGGACCTGGGGGACGACCTCAGCACAGCGAGCGTCGACGCCCGCAAGCTGAAGCAGATCGTGTACAACCTGCTGTCCAATGCCGTGAAGTTCACGGCCGATGGTGGCGATGTCGCGCTCCGCGCCCATCGCGTCGCCCGCGCCGACGTCGGGTTGCCCTCCGGGACGTGGGCGGGACGCACCTTTCCGCTCGCCGACAGCAAGCATACGGCCTTCCTGCGCATCCGCGTCACCGACAGCGGCATCGGCATGACGCCGCTCGGACTGGAAGAGCTGTTCAAGCCGTTCAGCCAGGTGGACAGCGGGCTCGGTCGGCAGTTCGACGGCACGGGGCTCGGGCTGGCGATGGTGAAGCTCCTCACCGACCTGCATGGCGGCGTGGTCGCGGTAGCGAGTGAAGTGGGCGCGGGGTCGTGCTTCACCGTGTGGATTCCGATGCCCACGCAGCTCGATCCAGAGGTGCGAGCGCTGCTCCCCGGCGATCCGGCGCTACCGGAACACGCCCCTGGCTCGCGCACCGCGCTCGTGGTGGAGAGCAATTACCGGTCGGCGGAGCTCATCCGGCTGCAGCTCGAAGCCGAAGGGTTCGCGGTCCTGCATGCCAGCGGCGCCGAGGAGGCACTGACGATTGCGGCGCGCGAGAGCGTGTCGCTCATCACGCTCGACATCATGATGCCCGATGTCGATGGTTGGCTCTTTCTCCAGCAGCTCAAGGCCGATCCCGCCCTGCGGCCCATTCCGGTCGTGATCATCTCCATCCTTGCCGACCGCACGCGCGGCATCGCCCTCGGCGCCGCCGCCGTGATGCAGTCGCCGGTTTCCCGGCAGGAGCTCTACGACACCCTGACGGAGCTGGGGCTGTCGTCGGTCTCGGGCGACGAGATGATCCGCGTGCTGATCGCCGACGACGACCCCGAGGCGGTGGAGCTGGTGGCGCTGCGCGTCCGCAGCATGGCGAGCGAGGTGTTTCGCGCCTACGGCGGCCAGGCCGCGATCGACATCGCGAAGCGCGAGCTGCCGGACCTCATCGTGCTCGACCTGATGATGCCCGATGTCGACGGCTTCGAGGTGGTCGAGGCACTCAACCAGGATCCCGCGACGGCAAGCATCCCGGTGGTCATCGTCACCGCCTCCACGATCAGCGCCGAGCAGCGGCAGCGGCTCACCGGCGTCGTGACGACCGTGATGGGCAAGGCAGGCTTCGACGGAAGCCGGTTCATCAGCGAGGTCCGCCGGGCGACGGCGGGACTTGCGGCCACAAGCTGACGATGGCGACGATCCTGATCATCGAGGACAACGTCACCAACATGAAGTTGTCCACCTTCCTGCTCGAGTCGGCCGACCATGCGGTGCTCGCGGCGACGAACGCGGAAGCGGGGCTGGCGATCGCCCGCGAGGCGCGGCCCGATCTCGTGCTGATGGACATCCAGCTGCCCGGCATGGATGGCCTGCAAGCCACCGCGCTCCTGAAGGCCGACGCGGCGACGCGCGACATCCCGGTGATCGCCCTCACGGCGCTGGCGATGAAGGGTGACGAGCAGCGTATCCTCGCCGCCGGCTGCGACGGGTACATCGCCAAGCCGCTCGACTACAAGCAGTTCCTGACGGTGATCCGGACGACGCTGGCGGCCGCGGAGGCGTAGGACGGGCGTGAGCTCAGAGCCAGCAGCCCCGTGGTGTCGCGGAGCACGACGACTGCCAGGCCTGGCATGCCCTTGGCGCGGCGGAGTGAATCGAGTTGGACGGCAAACCGGGCGGCGGTGGCGCCGTCGTCCATCGTTGCCGTCGTACTGTACCCCGGCACCGAGCGGTTGCTCGCGCATCCCAGCGCGCCGGTCGCGAGTAGTGCGGTAGCCACCACGCTGACTCTGTTCGACGGAACTCCCGCATGATTCCTCGATCCCACGCCGCCGGTCCGGCCCCGTTCATGCTTCACAACAGCCGGATCCATCACTTCAGCCGGATTTCCAACTCATGACTGACATCGCCACCGCCTCGACCGCTCTCACGAATGCGGAGGCTGGCAGCGACCTCGCTCGTCAGATTCGCGAGCAAATTGGCACCGAGCCACCAGACGCGGTTCTGGTATTCGCCTCATCGAGCAATGAGTATGAACCGATGCTGGCTGCGTTATCGCGCGAGACAGGCACAACGCACCTGATCGGGTGCTCCTCGGCAGGCGAGTTCACCGAGGACGCTGCGGGAACGGGCAGGTCATCGGCGTTCGCGCTGCGAGCGGACGACATGAGGTTTGCTGCCGTCCTCGCAACCCATCTGTCTGACGATCGCCAGGCAGCCGCGGAATCCCTGACCGAAGGGTTTGCGGGAGTCGCGAATCCGGATTTCCGGTTCCGCACGGCGATAGTCATGGTCGACGCCCTGGCGGGCTACACCGATGACCTCGTCGACCGGATGACGACGGCGACGGGGGGCATGTATCAGTTTGTTGGAGGCGGAGCAGGTGACGACGGCAACTTCGCCTGCACTCACGTCTTTCATGGCGAGACGGCGCACACCAATGCGGTGGTGGCCCTCGAGATCCTGTCGAACAAACCCATCGGCATCGGCGCCAGGCACGGATGGAATGCTGCAGGCGATCCGCTTCGCGTTACCGAGTCGGCCCGTTCCTGTGTCGTGAGCTTCAACGTGGCGCCCGCGGTCGAGGCCTTCGAGGAGCACGCCGAGGCAACACAGCAACAGTTCGACAGGGCCAACCCGATGCCCTTTTTTCTGCACAACATCGTCGGAGTCAGCACCGCCGAAGGGCACAAGCTGCGCGTGCCACTGGGCGTCGGTGACGACGGGTCGATCATGACCGCTTCGGACGTCCCCTCAGGCGCCACGGCGCACATCATGTCCATTGGGGAGCAGTCCGCCGCGGATGCTGCCAGCCGTGCCGTGCAGGATGCGATGGCCCAGGTGATCAGCGCGGGATGCCAGCCAAAAGCAGCGCTCTTCTTCGATTGCGTCGCAACCCGCCTCCGGCTCGGTGGCGGCTTCCAGCACGAGCTGGATACCGTGGCGCAGCAACTCGACGGTATTCCCTTCGCCGGCTTCAATTCGTACGGCCAGATCGTCCGGGCGAATGGACAGTTCAACGGGTTTCACAACTGTACTGCTGTTGCATGCGTGTTTCCTGACTAGCGATCGTATGTCAGGTCTCACCTTTGCCCGGACGCCAGCAGGATGACGGCACCTGGACTGCTGCAGGTGGTGGCGGCACTTGCGACTCCGGCAACACGCCGCGAGGCTGCCGTGGGGCTCGCCCGCGCGTTCGGCTGTGAAGCGGTGCTGCTCTTCGTGCGGGACGACGAAGTGGGTATGCTGCTCACGGCCCCCGGATTTCCGCAGACGCTCCCCGATGGTCGTCGCTGGCGCGCCTTTCTGGCGGAGTGCGACCGCCGGGGTGCGTACCACGGAGACTTGCCGTTCACGGGCGCGCTCGCCCTTCCCTCCATCGGCTACTGCGAGCATGGGGCCGCGCTCGTGCTCGTCGGCGTCAGTACCGAGCAACCCGACGTGCCGTGGTTCATGGCTCTGCTTCCGCTCATCGCCGCGGTGTTCGCCGGGGAGCGCGCCGCCGCTCAGGCGAATCTGCACGCAGCGCAGGCGCGGGATGCGGCTTCCCACGCGTCGGCGCTGGCCACGGTCCTCGACGCCACCCGACGGAATCTGGAGACCGCCCTGGCCGCCGCACGCGACGCCGAAGATGAGCTCCTGATGAGCAACGCCCTGCTGCAGGAGCAGGCGACGGAGCTCGCGGTGGCGAATGAGCAAATGCAGGAGCAGGCCGTCGCAATGGAAGAGCAAACCGAGCGGCTCGTGCAATCCAACCAAGCGTTGGAGTCAGCCAAGCTCGCGGCGGAGCACGCCAACCGTGCCAAGAGCGAATTCCTGGCGACGATGAGCCATGAACTGCGCACGCCGCTCAATGCGATATCAGGGCACCTTCAGCTGCTCGACATGGGCCTCCACGGTCCGGTCACGGCGAATCAGCGGGCGGCATTCGAGCGCATCGATCGCAACCAGCATCACCTGCTTGGGCTGATCAACAGTGTGCTGAACCTCGCGCGCATCGAAGCGGGCCGACTCGACTACCAGCTCGAAGCGGTCGCGCTGGCCGGCGTGATCACCGACATTGCCCCGATGATAGAGCCGCAGATCCATTTGCGCCGGCACAGATACCGGACGGCGCGGGGCGCGCTGCCCACGGTTACCGCCGACCGTGAAAAGCTGCGGCAGATCCTGCTCAATCTGCTGTCCAACGCGGTCAAGTTCACCGACCCCGGCGGCACCATCTGTCTCGAGGTCCACGAGCCCATCAACGATGAAGGCACGGTGCAGATCGTAGTCATCGATGACGGCCCGGGGATTCCCGCGGACAAGCGAGAGTCGATCTTCGAGCCGTTCGTGCAGGTCGACGGAAGCCACAGCCGGGTTGGCCAGGGGGCCGGGCTCGGACTCGCGATCAGCCGTGATCTCGCACGCGGGATGAGTGGCGACCTCACAGTGCGCAGTGTCGCGGGCAAGGGGGCAGAGTTCACGCTCTCGCTGCCGCGCTGCTCTACGGAACCACCGCAGGGTCCCTGAAGTTCTGCCTCAAGTAGGTGGTGGAAAGAGGCCCTCGGTCGACATCTTCCCGCTGCCGTCGAGCGAGGTCGATGCAGGGCCCACGGAGCCTGACCCCACGCGGTGCCACGCGGTGCCACGCGCTGCCGCTGCCGGGGTCGACCATGGCCCTGAACGTGCATCCTATTTCCATGAGTGCCACCCAATGCCACTGTGACCTCCCTTCTCCGCGTTCAACTGGGCAACGCGGCCCTTGGCTTGCACGCGAACGCCGTGCAGGAGATCGTGCGCGCGGTCGCGATCACGCCGCTGCCGGGTGCCCCGCGGGTGGTGGAGGGGGTCATCAACGTTCGCGGGCAGATCGTCCCGGTGCTCGACGTCCGCCTTCGCCTCGCGCTGCCTGGCCGTGATCTCCATCCTGATGAGTTCTTCGTCCTGCTCGGCCTGGCCGGCCGGGTCGTTGCCGTGCGGGTCGACGAAGTCGATGACCTCATCGACGTCGACGCTGAAGCAGTCGAGGGCGCCGCTGCGGTGTCGCCGGCGCTGCAGGGGCTGGCCGGGCTCGCCGCGCGAAGCGACGGCGTGCTGGTGATCTACGATCCCGAAGCCTTTCTCGGCCAGGCAGAAGCAGAGGCGCTGGACGCGGCACTGGCTGCGCCACTGGCTGCGGCACTGGGTGCGCCACTGGGCGCGACGGTGGAAGCCGCGGTGGCATCGCGCGGATGATGGCCGCACGCGCACGCGAGGTTCCAAAGCCGCGCACCGCCGGCTGGACAGCCCCGGCGTTCGGTGCCGTCGCGGAGGTGGTGCAGCTCATCTCGGGGCTTGTATTTCCCCCGAACCGGCAGCCCGCGGCCGAAGCAGGGATGCGGCGCGCCATGGCAGCGTTCCGTATTCCCAGCGTGACGCTGCTTGTGCAGGCGATGCAGCGGCCTGGCGAGGTGCGAGACTTCGTCCTCGCCGAGCTCACCGTCGGGGAGACGTACTTCTTTCGCGAGTCGGGCGCGCTCGAGCTGCTGCGCACGACGATCCTTCCGCCGCTGATCGACCGGCGCGGGGCGGCGACGCCGGTGCGCATCTGGAGCGCCGGATGTGCATCGGGCGAAGAGCCATATTCGGTGGCAATGATGCTGCGCGAATCGGGCTGGCCACATGCGGCCCGCATCCTGGGCACCGATGTCGCCAGGCCCCGACTCGACGCGGCGCGCCGTGGCCGATACACGAAATGGTCGCTGCGCGGCGTTTCGCAGGACCGGGTGGATCGGTGGTTCACGCCGCACGGGACTCAATTCGATCTCGATCCTGATATTCTCGCGGCTGTCCAGTTTGCACCACTCAACCTGATTGCAGACGACTATCCGTCCGTGGCGACAGGAACGACGGATCAGGATGTCGTGCTCTGCCGCAATGTGCTGATCTACTTCGATCGCGCCACAGTCACAC
>JACDHQ010000586.1 GCA_013820975.1 Gemmatimonadaceae bacterium | reverse complement strand
GTCTTCTACCGTAACGGCGAGGCAGACGAGCTGCTCTTCGTCCACGAGGGCGAGGGGGCCTTCGACTCGAACTTCGGCGCGATCCGCTACGGCCCCGGGGACTACATCGTGATCCCCATCGGCACGACCTGGCGACTGGAAGCCGATGACGGCAGCCCGCAGCGAATCCTGTGGATGGAGTCGCCCTCCAACTTCGAGCCACCGAAGCGCTACCGCAACGACTACGGCCAGTTACTCGAGCACTCCCCGTACAGCCAGCGCGACATCCGGCTGCCCGACGAGCGCGAGGCAAACCACTCCAGCGGCGACTTCGCGATCCACGTCAAGATCAAGCGGCAGATCACCGCCTATCACCAGCGCCACCATCCCTTCGACGTCGTTGGCTGGGACGGCTACCTCTACCCCTACGTGTTCAACATCGCCGACTTCGAACCGATCACGGGGCGCGTCCACCAGCCGCCCCCCGTGCACCAGACGTTCTCGGGCCGGAATTTCGTGGTCTGCTCGTTCGTGCCTCGCAAGTTCGACTATCACCCCCTGGCGATCCCGGCGCCCTACAACCACTCCAACATCAACAGCGACGAGGTCATCTACTACGTGGCCGGCAATTTCATGAGCCGCCGCGGCGTCGAGGTCAGCTCATTCACGCTCCATCCCTCGGGGATCCCCCACGGGCCACATCCCGGCACGGTGGAGGCCTCGATCGGCAAGGAGGCGACCGAGGAGCTGGCGGTCATGGTGGACACGTTCCACCCGCTCAAGCTCACCAGGCAGGCGACGGCCCTGGAAGACGACGGCTATGCCTTCAGTTGGCTGCCGCCCGACGATGCCGGCGACCACGCCCGCGAGCTGTCCGCCCGCGGCCCGGAGGCCTTCCCCGACTGAATCGGCCCGGGCCGATGAGCGCTTCCGCACCGCGACTCTCGTGGCCTATGCTGGATCGGTGAGTTCCCTCGACCACGACCGGCAACGCCTGCTCGAGCGACTGGAGGCGGTGGAGCGGCGTCTCGGCGTTCATGCCGCGGCCGATCCGCCGGCCGGGCTGACCGACCCTGACGTGGCCACCGGCGAGCGTTGGCAGGTCGGTCAGGTGTGGGCGCACGCCGCCGAATTCGTGTCCTACTGGATGGATCAGGCACGCCGCGTGATCGCGGCGCGTGCCATGTCACCCGTGCCCTTCGGCCGGATCAAGTCCGACCCGGAACGAATCGCGGCGATCGAGCGCGACCGCGACGATGGACCGGTCGTACTCATGGGGCGGGTCAGCGCTACGCTCGGCGAGCTGAGTCGCTTCCTCGGCGGACTGGACTCGGCCGATTGGCAGGCACGGGGCGAACACGAGACCAGGGGCGTCCTCACCGTGGGCGAGATCGTGGAGGAGTTCATCGTGCGCCATCTGGAGGAGCACGCCGAGCAGCTGGACGGGCTCAGCGGCACGGCCCAGCGCGGCACGGCCCAGCGCGGCACGGGCTGAAGCAGCGCGCGGTCAGCCGCGGTCGCGTACCAGGTTCCGCAGCAGGAACAGCAGGTTCGCGGGCCGCTCTGCGAGGCGGCGCATGAAGTAGGGATACCACTCGCGGCCATACGGGACGTACACCCGCACCGTGTAGCCGTCCGCCACCAGCGCGTGCTGCAGATCCCGCCGCACGCCGTAGAGCATCTGGAACTCGAACCGCGCGGGGCCGATGCCCTCCCGCTGCGTGAACTCCCGGGCGTGTGCGATCAGCTGCTCGTCGTGCGTCGCGATCCCCGGGTAGTGACCGTCCCGCAACAGTCGTTCCATCAGCACGCGATAGCTCTCGTCGACCTCCGCTTTGCTCGCGAAGGCCACGTCGGCCGGCTCGTCGTAGGCGCCCTTGCACAACCTGACGCGGATCCCCTCCCCGATGAGTGCCTCGACGTCCGCGGCACTTCGCCGCAGATACGACTGGATGACCACGCCGGTGTGCCGGTACCAGCCGTGTGCCTCCCGCGCGACCTCGAGCGTGGCGTCTGTCCGCGTGTGGTCCTCCATGTCGATGCGGACGAACGCACCCGACTCGGCCGCCTTCTCGACTACCCGCCAGATGTTCTCGCGGCACAGGTCCCGGTCGAGGTCCAGGCCCATCTGGGTGAGCTTGATGCTCACGTTGCCATCGAGTCCCTGCTCGGCCAGCGCCGCCAGGGTGGCGATGTATTGATCGGCCGCCGCGCGTGCACCGTCGGCGGAATCGACGGACTCCCCGAGCACGTCCAGGGTGGTGCTCAGACCGTCTCGCCGCAGCCGCTCCAACGCGTCCAGGGCCTCGCTGAGCTCGTCACCCGCCACGAAGCGCATCACCAGGCCCCGCGTCAGCGGCATCGCGGTGGCGAAGCGCTGCAGGGAGCCGCGGCGAGCAGCCC
>JACDHQ010000585.1 GCA_013820975.1 Gemmatimonadaceae bacterium | reverse complement strand
GTTCTGGAGCTACCGAACGTGCCGGCGGGCGCTTCTCGTAGGGCCGCCGCTCGCGGTGCCAACAACCCGCCCCGCGGGTTCGATGCTCGCGTTGGTGACGCAGTCAGGCGCGACGATGCCGTCGGGTCTGCGCGTCTACGCCGCGCTCATGGCCATTGAGCTCCTCAGCCTGCTCCGAATCCCCAACCTGCGGCTGTTCCTGGCGTTCGGCGTGCCGTACTTCGCCGTCTTTCCCTTGCTCCTGCCCCTGGATGACTTTGGCCCCGCGGCCGCCGTCATGCTCATGGCCGTGGTTTTTCTCTTCTGCTCGTCGCTGAAGAGCAACGTGCTCGGCATGGACGCCGCCACGGTACGGCAGTACTTCACCTGGCCCGTCTCACCGGCGGCGGTCTTGCGCGTGCGGCTGACGGTGCTCAACCTGGCGGTCGGTCTCATGTGCGCCGAGGTGATTGCGGTCGTGGCGCTGAAGGGCGGCCTCCGATCGCTCGTCGATGTCGCGGTCGTGGGCAGTGCATTCGCGTCGCTCCTGCTGGCGACCGATGCGGCAGGCGGCCGCTGGTCGGTGCGGTCTCCGGTCGCGGTCAGCTGGGGCCGGGCATTCCCAGTGGCCAACGATGCCGGCAGCCTGGTGCTCGGCGGGGTCATCCTCGCTGTGACGCTCCTGTATGCCGGTCTGCTTGCGGTCATGTCACGCTTCGCGCTCACGACGCCGGTGCTCCTCGCGGCGCTCGCGCTGCCACTGCTCATCGCCGGATGGCCATGGCGGCAGTTCCGCCGCTGGTCGGTCCCGGCGCTCTCCCAGGATCGCGAGCGGCTGCTCGCGAAGCTCGAGGTCTGACGCGGCATGATCGCTGAGGTATTGAACATGACACCTGCCATTCAAGCACAAGGCCTCGAGAAGGACTTCGGCGGCGACGCCGTGCTGCGGGGCATCGACCTCGACGTGCCGCGCGGGACCATCTTCGGATTCGTCGGGCCGAACGGCGCCGGCAAGACGACGGCGCTGTCGGTGCTCACGGGCGTGCTGCTGCCGACACGGGGAACGGTGACGCTCCTCGGCGAGGCGATGACGAGCGAGAGCCCTGCGTTGCGGCGCCGGCTCGGCGTCGTGCCTGACGGGTTCTTTCTCTGGGAACGGCTCCGCGCCGACGAGCTCCTCACGCTCCACGGTGTCGTCTACGGCCTGGAGCAGCCCGAACTCGGTCGGCGTGTCGAGGAGGTGCTCGACCGGCTCGATCTCGCCGAGCACCGGCAGAAGCCTGTCGCCAGCTACTCCCACGGGTTGAAAAAGCGCGTCGCGGTCGCCGCCGCCATGCTGCACGCACCGGAGTTGCTGTTCCTCGACGAGCCGTTCGAGGGCATGGACCCTCTGACCGTCCGCGTGCTCGTCGCCAACCTCGAGGCGATGGCGGCACGGGGCGCCACGGTCTTCCTCACGTCACACCAGCTCGAGATCGTGCAGCGTCTCTGCTCGCGAATAGCCGTGATCGCCAGGGGAGCGATCGTGTGGGAGGGCACCACCGGGGACCTGACGGCACGCATCGCGAGCGGTTCCCCAGGAGGACTCGAGGCGCTGTTCTTCGAATTGACCGGTTCACCTCGAACCAGGGAGGTACTCACATGGCTCCAGCGGTGACCACGACCGATGCTCCGTCCCGCCGGCTCCCCGCACTCAGTTGGATCCCTGAAGAGGGGCAGCTGTTCTGGATGGTCGCCACCGCGCCCGGCCGCGGGTTTGCGGCACTCGCGGCGAGGCCGGCGTGGCTCCTCCTGTTCCTCGTGGTGTTCGGACTGAACGCGGCCTACACGCGGCCGATGCTGCCGCTCGCGACCCAGGCGGCGCTCTCGGAGGTATCGACCAAGGCGGGTCCGCAGAGTGCCGACGGCGAGGCCCGCATTGGCCGGCAGGTGCGCACGGGCCAAATCATCGGGATCGTGATGTCGCCAGTGCTCCTCCTGTTCAAGTGGTTGGCGGTGGCCATGCTGCTCTGGGCCGCCGTCACCCTCGTGGGCGGCTACGTCAGCCTGCGTGCGATGTTCTCGCTCGCGGCCCACGCCAACGTGCCGCTGATCCTGGGCTATTTCATGAACCTCCAGCTCCTGCTCGTGCGCGGGCCGGATGCGATCGGCGGCCTCGACGACCTCCGGCCGCGTCTTGGGCTGAACGCCTTCCTGCCAGGAGCGTCGCCTGGAATTGACGTGTGGCTCGGCAGCATCGGACCGCTGGATGTCTGGTTCGTCCTCCTGCTGGTCATCGGGCTCGAACAGATGGCGCAGGTGTCACGCCGAACGGCCGTGGGGCTGGCGCTCGGCTACTGGCTGCTCTCGACGGGACTGCAGGCGAGCCTCGCGGGTTTCGGACGCTAGTGTCCCGGAACAGTGC
>JACDHQ010000584.1 GCA_013820975.1 Gemmatimonadaceae bacterium | reverse complement strand
GGTGGTGTCAGGGCGAACGATGGACGAAATTCCTGCCGGGGACGAGGTCTCGCACTCCAGCCGCAAGTGATGCAGCGCCTTCACTACCACCTGCTCGACGTCTTCACCCGCGAACCGTTCGGCGGCAACCAGCTGGCCGTCTTCACCGACGCCGCCTCGATCGCGCCCGAGCTCATGCCGCGCATCGCGCGCGAGCTGAACCTATCCGAAACCGTCTTCGTGCTGCCGCCGGCCGGCCTCGCAGTCGCGCGCTTGAGGATCTTCACCCCCGGCGCCGAGCTGCCGTTCGCCGGGCACCCCACCGTCGGCACCGCATGCCTGCTCGCCTCGACGGGCGTCATCGATACGGCCGGGGGCATGGCATCGATCATCTTCGAGGAAGGGGTCGGCGACGTGCACGTGCGGGTCCACGCTGCTGCCGGTGATTCCCCATCATGGGCACAGCTCACGGCCGCGCAGCCACCGGAACTGCGCGCGACGGAGCTGACATCCGCACCACTCGCCTCACTGCTGGGCGTGGCAGAATCGGATATCGGAGCCGACGCGAGCCGGAGCCCCGGTCCGGCGGCCGTGTCCTGTGGCGTTCCCTTCCTGTTCATCCCGGTACGCAGCGGCGACGCGCTCGCCCGCTGCCGGCTGAACGTCGGGGCATGGGAATCACACCTGGCACAGACGTGGGCGCCCCATGTCTTCGTCTACACGACGGCGACGCGTGGCCGCACCGCCGCGCGAGCTGGCACCGCAGGCGACGAGGCCAGCATCGGCGCCGGCCGCGCCCAGATCCGCGGCCGCATGTTCGCCCCCGCCATGGGAATTCCAGAAGACCCCGCGACCGGTGCAGCGGCCACGGCACTCGCAGGGCTGCTTGCCCATCACGCGGGGACCGACGGTACCCACCGCTGGACGCTCTCGCAGGGCACCGAGATGGGGCGGCCGAGCAGCCTCGAGCTCGAGGCCGAGGTGTCGCAAGGCGTGGTGACAGCGTGCCGCGTCGGCGGCCACGCGGTGATCGTCGGGCGGGGCGAGCTGCTGCTCCGCTAGTGCTGGTCCCATGAGAAAAGGCCCGGCCATCGCCGGGCCCTTCCGTTCCAGCTGCCAGCCGATAGCCGAGTGCTGATAGCTGCTGTTCTACGGCAATCCGCGAATATGCACGTCGCCGATCCCAAGCCCGCGCAACCCGGGCTCGACCAGCTGGCGATCGCCCACGATCACGATCGCCGATTTCGCCGGATCGATGTACGTCCGCGCCACCCGCTGCATCTCGGCCTGGGTCACCGCCTCGACGCGCTGCGAGTAGCTGTTGTAGAAGTCGAGCGGCAGGTCGTAGAGGGCAATCGGCACCAGCCGGTCGGCGATGTCCGACGGCGTCTCGAACTCTCCCGGCAGCCGCGTCTGGAGGTACCGCTTCGCGCGCCCGATCTCATCGAGCGGCACGGTATCGCGGATGCGGGTGAGCTCCGCCATGAACTCGACCACCGCGCTGTCTGTCTTGTCGGCGACGATCTCCGCACGCGCGGTGAACGGCCCCGGCTGGCCGCGCATGTCGAACTGCGAGCGCGCACCGTAGGTGTACGCCTTGTTCTCGCGCAGGTTCTGGTTGAGGCGGCTCCCGAACGGGACGCCGAGGACGGTGTTCATCACCAGCAGCGGGAAGAAGTCGGGGGTGGCGCGGGCCACGCCAACACCGCCGATGCGCACCGACGACTGCGCCGCCCCCGGCTTGTCGATGAGGTGGATCGCGCTCGCTGCCGCCGCCGGGATGGCCGCCGCCGTGGTCGCCGGCACCGGGCGGCGCTCCCAGCTGCCGAACGCGCGGCCGATGCGCTGGATGATCTCGTCGGGCTGGACATCGCCGACGACGATCAGCGTCGCGTTGTTGGGGCGGAAGTGCGCATTGTAGAAGTTCACGAGGTCGGCGCGGCGGAAGGCGCGCACCGACTGCTCGGTGCCCAGCGTCGGACGCCCGTACGGATGGTTCGCCCCGTACAGCACGGCCGGGTACGCGATGTCGGCGATCGATGGCCCGCGGTCCTTCAGCTGGGTGAGCAACGTCAGCCGCTCGGTGCGGAGGCGGTCGAGCTCCGCCTGGGCGAAGGTCGGCCGCAGCGCAACGTCCGCGAAGAGGGCGAGCGCGCTGTCGAGCTGCGCGATCGGCGTCTGCAGCGAGATCGTGGTGGCGTCGTAGCCTGCGCCGGTACCGAGGCTGGCGCCGAGCGTGGATTGCTGGGCCGCGATGTCGAGCGCGCTCCGGCGCCCCGCTCCCTCGTCGAGCATTGCTGCGGTAAGCGACACGAGCCCCGGTGTGCTGGCGCGTTCCTCCTCGAATCCGCTCTTCACCAGCAGCAGGAAGTTCGCGACCGGCAGCTCGTGATGCTCGACGATCA
>JACDHQ010000583.1 GCA_013820975.1 Gemmatimonadaceae bacterium | reverse complement strand
ACCGAGGCTTCGGCCGCCTCACCCGCATCCTGCCGCTGCTCGGTCACCGCGGCCGATGCCGTCGGGCGTGGCGACGACACAAGCCGGGATCCGCCCTGCGCGGCCTGGGGCCGCCTGGCCGGCGACGGCGCATGCAGCGGCATCGTCTCCAGCGTGGTGAAGTTGCTGGCCGGGGGGGGCGTCAGCGCAAGCGTCGCCATGGACGCCAGCTTGAGGTCCCGCTCGAGAGTGGCGTCGGCCGAGGTGGACGGCGTTCCTGCAGAGCAGGCGGCGCCGGCCAGCAGGGTGAGTGCGAGGATGATTGGCGAACGCACGGGGGTCTCCCTTCCCGACTGCGGGGAAGCTCGCGATGGATGCTTGAACCACCGGGTGATCCGGCGGCCGGGATGCGGGCATGTCATCTTCCCGATTCCACTGCGACTGAATGGCAGCGTCCGGACCAGACGGGAACCGCATGTTTTACCGCTTAAGTGCCATCTGGTGTGTGATGCGTCACCGTCTTGGGACACTCCCGTCCCGTGCTGGCTACAATCATGGACGCGTCCTGGGCTACTACCGGCCGCGGACCGGGCCTCAGGGCGGGCCCGGAGGTTGCCACCCCATCGACGGACAATGCCAACCCGACGCTCCATCCTCGCTGCGACCCTCCTGGTCGTCGCCGCCACGTCCGCCTGCCGAATGGATCGCCGCGATGGCTACGGCGAGACCTCAGAACAGGCCGCGATCGCCGATACGCTCACGCGGATCGTGAAGCACGCCTACGATTTTTCGCAACCGGACGTCGTGGACCGGCTGCTCGCGATCTATCCCGACACCGGCCGCGTCGTGTCGGCGACGGGGGGCCGCGTGGTGACCTCGCGGGATTCGCTCGATGCCGGCATCCGGACCTTCTGGGCGACCGTCGGGCAGAACATGCAGGACGCGCGTACCGAATGGGGCCCCATCCTCGTTGACGTGCCCTCGACCCGCGCCGCCGTCGTGACGGCCGAGTACACGGTGCCGCACCGCACGCCGCGCGGCGACCCGCACGTGATCGGCGGGGCGATGACGCTGGTGTTCGCGAAGCGGGCGAACCAGTGGGTGGTGATCCAGGAGCACCTGTCGGACATCGATCCGGTCGGCGGCAACACGACGACACCGTAAAGCGCGGCGGGCTGCGGGGACGACAGCTGCTCGTGACGACGTTCCGTGGCCTGCCAGCAGCCGGAGGCCGCAGCCGCTACGCCGCCGGCAGCAGCGTCACCCGCACAAACCGTTCGGGGAGCACCCAGCGACGCGCGGCGTCGCGCACACGCTCCACACTGAGCGCCTGGATACGCGCCTCCGCCCCGAGCAGCACGCGCGGGTCCTCGCCGAGCTCCAGCGCACCGCCGATGCGATCGAGCCAGTAGCGGTTCTCCCGCACGCTCGTTTCCCGCTCGCGCAGCATCGTCTCCTTGACCTTTGCGAGCACGTCGGGCGACGGGCCGTGCTCCCGGAGTGAGTCGATGGCGGCAAGCACCCCGGCGACCAGCTCGTCGGCACGCTCGGGGCCACTGCCGAAATTCACCGTCAGCGTCGCACTCGTCACTGGAAACTTCGACGCCGATGCACCGACGCCGACGCCGTAGGTTGCGCCGAGTGCCTCGCGCAGCTGTTCGCGCAGCATGATGGAGAGCACCTCCGCCACGCCGCTCAGCGCGGCGCGGTTGTCGGCCCCGTACTCGAAGTCGCTGGTGAATACCATCGACGTGGAGCTCTGCGGCTCGAGCCCGCGGCGGACGAAGCGCTCGATCCGTCCTGTCGGCGGACGGACACCGACGTCGCGCGGGCGCTCCACGCGGCCCATCGTCGGCAGGGATGCGACGTAGCGCTCCACCATCGGGCGGAGCGAGTCCAGGTTCACCGCGCCAACGATGACCACCGTGAAGTCGCCGGCGTCCCGGAAGCGGTCCTCGTACTGGGCGATCGCGTGTCGCATCGTGACGGAGTCGATCCGCGCCGCCGTGAGCGGCTGGCGCCGTGGATGGTTCTGTGAGAGCAGGACGGTCAGCGTGTCGCTCATCGCCGTCTGCGGGCTCAATTCGCGGTTCTCGAACATCGTGTGGAAGCCCTGCAGCAATGCGTCGTACGCGGCCGAGTCGGCTCGTGGGGCGGTGACGTACAGGTAGAAGAGCTGGAAGAAGGTCTCGAGGTCGCGCGGCGACGCGCTGCCGACGATGCCCTCGGTGGTCTCGGCGACGTAGGGGGTGACCTGCACGGCCGTTCCCGCCACCCGCTTCTGGAGTGCGATGGCATCGAGCGTCCCGACGCCGCCCGCCGTCACGGCGAAGGGGCCGAGCGCCGACGCCAGTGCGTCGGCATCGCTGGCGAGCGAGACGCCACCGGGGCTGAACGCGCTCACC
>JACDHQ010000081.1 GCA_013820975.1 Gemmatimonadaceae bacterium | reverse complement strand
CAGTCGCGCCGGGACTCGCAGTCGTGTATGCTGGAAGGAGCACACCATCCTCAATCGCATTCGCATGTCACCTTTGCGCAACCTCTCGCGGCTCTTCCTGGCACTCGCCATCCCTGCCGCTGCCTGCGGCGAAGGGACCGGTCCCGTGCCGAGCTCGGTCGCCGAAATCGGCATCGACAGCGCGGCAGGTCCGCTCATCCGGACCGTCACCGTCCGGCTCAGCGAGGCGGCACCGGTCGAGGTGACCTACGGCGCCACCGACGGCTCCACTCCCGTGCTCACGATCGCTGCTGATTCCGCCGCGATCGAGCACCGGGTCATCCTCCCGAGGCTGCGCGCCGCTCGCGAGTATCGTGTCGAGGCCCGCGTGTCGCGCCCGGGTGAGCGTGCACTGACCCGGAACTTCCGCACTGGTGCCTTGCCTCCGTCGCTCGCGCCGATCCGGCTCTTCACCACGGGGCAGCCGTCGCTGCCAGTGGCGCTCATCGAGGTGGTCGGCGGCACGCAGTTCACGGGACTGCTCATCGTCGAGGATGGCGAGATCGCCGGATACATCGAGGTGGCGGGTGCGCTCTTCGGCTCGACGCGCCGCGCGAACGGCGACCTGGTGCTGCTCCACCCAGCCGACGGCCTCCTCGTGACGCGCCTCGATGGGACCCTGATCCACCGCCTGCCCCAGTCAGGACCCGGTACAGCGTACGGCCGCATCCACCACGACGTCACGGCGACCCCGACGAATACCGTCCTGTTCATCGCCAACGAGACGCAGGTCGTGGGCACCGAGACCGTCGTCGGCGAGGCGCTCTGGGACTGGAACCCGGAAGCGGGCACCGTGGTGCGGCGGTGGAGTGCCTTCGACCACCTGGCATGGCCGGCCGACGCCGGCGAGCGGTCGGTGGCGGGCAACTGGCTGCACGGCAACGGAATTTCCTTTGGGCCGCGAGGCAACGTCGTGATGTCGCTGCGCAACGCCGACCGCATCATCTCCATCGCGCCGGACTTCAGCCGCCTGGAATGGAAGCTCGGCGGCACGACGAGCACCCTTGCGCTGGCAGATGCCGACCGCTTCTTCGGGCAGCACTACGTCACCGAGCCGGCACTCGGCCGGCTGCTCGTGTACGACAACGGCTTCGATCGCCCGGGCGGAGCCTACACGCGCGCGATCGAGTACGCGATCGACACGCAGGCGGGCACGGCGACGCGCGTGTGGCAGTATCGCGCGTCACCGGACATCTACTCTTCGCTCGTCGGCTCGGCACGGCGGCTGCCCAACGGCAACACGACGGTGCTCTTCGGGATGCTCGGCGGCCAGTCGGGGTCGAGCGGCCCGCTCTCCGCGGTCGAGGTCACTCCCGCCGGTGCCGTGGTGTGGCGGATGACGGTGAGCCCTCAGTTGACGCGCCTCTATCGCGTCACGCCGGTGGCGTCCCTGCTCGGCGAGCAGCCGGGATCGTTCGCAGGGCGGTAGGGAGTCTGGGGCCACGTGTCGGGGACCTCTGCGCTGCCCCGCCTCCGCTGTGGTTGCCCGACCCCCTATCCCCTACCCATTCCTCTCCTGCCTCCCCCTGCTCCCGACCGCAACTGCGCTATGCCCGCGGCAGCGCAATCGTGAATGAGGACCCGGCGCCCAACGTGCTCCGCACGCGCAGGTCGCCTCCCATTCCGCGCACGAGGTCCCTGCTGATCGCGAGCCCGAGCCCCGTGCCGCCCAGGCGTCCCGCGGGTGACGCATCCACCTGCACGAACGGCTCGAAGATCGATTCCCACTTGTCGTCCGGGATGCCCACACCGGAATCCGACACGCGCACAAAGACGACACCCGGATCACCCGTGCCATCGGCGCGATCGACGCAGTCGACGACGACCGTCCCGCCGGCGGCCGTGAACTTCGCGGCGTTGGACACGAGGTTCAGGAGCACCTGCACCAGCTTCTCCCGGTCGGCCAGCGCCACCTGTCCCGGAGAGATCTCCGCATTGTACGTGAGCGACTTGGCGGTGAGCTGCGGCCCGATCATCGGTTCGAGTTCGCGGATCACCATCGCAAGCTCCACCGGGGCGAGCTCGTACTCGAGGCGCCCGGCCCGCAGACGCGCGAAGTTGAGTACGTCGTTCACGTGGCGCAGGAGGTATCGCTGCGCGCGCTCGATGCGCTCGAGCGCCTCGCGCTGCCCGGCCGTGAGCGGGCCGTAGATCTCCATCTCGAGCAGCTGTACGTGGCCGGCGATCGCATTCAGCGGGGTGCGAAGCTCGTGGCTCATCGCCGCGAGAAACTCCCCCTTGCTGCGGTTGGCGGCCTCGGCCTCCTGGCGCGCCCGCCGCTCCGCGTCGTAGAGCCGGGCGCGCTCGAGTGCCTGCGCGCACTGCTGCGCAATCGTCATGGCCAGGGCCCGGTCGGTCTCGTCGAACGCTCGCGGCGCGTCGAACGCCGCACCGATCACGCCAAGCACCTCGGCATTCACGACCAGCGGCATGACGGCATTGGCGTGGTGGCCGGTCATCTCGAGCATCGGCAGCATCCCGGGAAAACGCTCCTCCCACGCGTCCCGCGACTCGAGGAAGACCGGTGCCCCGGTGCGCGCGACCTCGGCGAGGGGGACCGGCGCCGAGAGCGGGAAGCGCTGCCAGTCGGCGGCGAGCGGATCGGGCATCTCGCCCGCCTGCATGATATGGAGGTGGTCGCCTCCCGAGGTGATGCGCGCGATCACGACGCCGGCCGCGTCGAGCGCCACGGCAGCGTGGGCCACGACCGCCTGCGCGACCTCGTCCGGGGTTGCCGCGGTCGACAGCGCCGCCGTCAGCAGCTGGAGCCGTTCGGCACGGCGGGCGGTCGCGATGAGTTGCGCCTCCGACTCCATGCGCCCCGTGACGTCCTCGTGCGTGAGCACGACCTGCGAGACCGAGCCGTGCTCGTCGCGGACCGGATAGAAATGTCCCTGGGTCCAGACGACATGGCCGCGGCCCACGGCGTCCGACATCACGTACCGGATGGGGGGCGTGGTGACCGCCTCACCAGAAAATGCGCGTCGGATCGCCGGAAGCATTCCCGCCGCGTCGAGCTGGGGGTCGGTGAGCAGGTTGTAATCCGGCGGAGTATCGGCGAGCGAGGCGCCCCACAGGCGCTCGAAGCTGCGATTGGCGGCAATCGGCCGGCCGGTCGCGTCGTAAACGACCGTGCTCACCGGGCTCTGCTCGAACGCCGCCCGGAGCTGCGCAGTCGGCGGCTGGGCGGCGGTCATTCCCTTTTTATCCGAGCAGCGCTCGCCATTCGCCATCGACCAGACATCCTGAGGAAGGTGAAAATTTCTGGTTACCAGCGCCAAACGTACCCGCCAGCGGGATCCTCGCCAGCGTGATATGCACTGAGCGAGCCGGTGATTTCGCCGCGAGGCGCGATATGTGCCCGGCAGCCCTCGCCAGACGCCACCCGAACCGATGCCATGCCCGCTTTGATCGAAGACTACGCACTGATCGGGGACTGTGAAACGGCTGCGCTCGTTGCGCGCGACGGCTCGATCGACTGGCTCTGCTGGCCCCGCTTCGACTCGCCGGCCTGCTTCACCGCGCTCCTCGGGACCCCCGACCACGGCCGGTGGAAGATCGCCCCGGCCGCAGCGCCGACCGGGACGCGGCGGCAGTACCGGGGGAATACGATGATCCTCGAAACGGACTTCGAGACCGCCGACGGGGCCGTCACCGTCGTGGACCTCATGCCAATCCGCGGCACCTGTTCCGACCTCATTCGCATGGTCATCGGCCGGCATGGCCGCGTGGAGATGGAGATGGAGCTCGTGCTCCGCTTCGCCTACGGCTTCTCGGTGCCGTGGGTGAGCCACATCGAGGACGGCTCCCCGTATGGCCTGCTTCGCGCGATCGCCGGCCCCGACATGGTGACGCTTCGCCACGACGTTCCGGTAGAGGGCCGGGGCCTCACCTCGGTCAGCAACTTCACCGTCCGCGAGGGCGAGCGCGTCACCTTCGTGCTCACCCACTCCGCGTCGTACCTGCCGGCCCCGGTGCCGGTCGAGCCCCTCAAGGCGATCGAGGACACCGAGAAGTTCTGGACCGACTGGGCCGCGCGCTGCACCTATGACGGCGAATGGTACGACGCCGTGATGCGCTCCCTCCTGACCCTCAAGGCGCTCACCTATCGCCCCACCGGCGGAGTCGTGGCCGCGCCGACCACGTCGCTCCCGGAGCAGATCGGCGGGGAGCGCAACTGGGACTATCGCTATTGCTGGCTGCGCGATGCGACGTTGACCCTCCTCTCGCTCATGGACGCCGGCTACTTCGAGGAAGCGGAGGCATGGCGCGACTGGCTGATCCGCGCCGCCGCGGGGTCCCCCGACCAGCTGCAGATCATGTACGGCCTCGGCGGCGAGCGCATCCTGCGCGAGTGGGAGGTGCCCTGGCTGCCGGGGTACGAGGACTCGAAGCCGGTGCGCATCGGCAATGCGGCGTTCGACCAGCTGCAGCTCGACGTCTATGGCGAAGTCCTCGACGCCCTCTATCAGGCGCGCCGCGGGGGAATGAACGGCAGCAACGAGGCATGGTCGCTCACGTGCTCCATCGTCAACCACCTCGAGACGATCTGGCAGAAGCCCGACGAGGGGATCTGGGAGGTGCGCGGCGGGGCGCAGCACTTTACCCACTCCAAGGTGATGGCGTGGGTCGCCGTGGACCGCGCGATCCGCACCGCCGAGGAGTTCGAGCGTGAAGGTCCGCTCGACCGGTGGCGCGAGACGCGCCAGCGCATCCACGACGAAGTGTGTGAGCGCGGGTACGACGAGGAGCTCGGGAGCTTCGTCCAGGCCTACGACTCCAGGTTGCTCGACGCGAGCCTGCTGCTCATCCCGCTCGTCGGCTTCCTCCCGGTGGACGACCCGCGGATGATCGGCACCATCGCCGCCATCGAGCAGCGCCTCGTCGTGGACGGGCTGGTACACCGCTACGACTCCCGCGTGACCGACGACGGGCTGCCGCCGGGAGAGGGCGCCTTCCTCGCATGCAGCTTCTGGCTCGTGGACAACTACGCGCTGCTCGGCCGACACGACGAGGCGCGCGCGCTCTTCGAGCACCTGCTTTCGCTGCGGAACGACGTGGGGCTGCTGGCCGAGGAGTACGATCCGCGCATCGGGCGCCAGGTGGGCAACTTCCCGCAGGCCTTCTCGCACCTCGGCCTCGTGGACACGGCGCTCAACCTGTCGCGGACCGTCCCCGCGGGGCGCAACCCCGTCGCGCAGCGTGCAGCGCACCCCTGACGTGGAAGGGCTGCCGGTCGTCTCGTCGCGCCGGCGGCGCCGCACGCCGGCCCCGAGGACGATGGCGCCCTGGGTCGTCTTCGCCGGCGCGCTCGCCCTTACCCTCGCCCTGTCGTGGGCCACTGCCGCCGCCGCCCGCGGGCGGGATGCCGTGCGATTCGAGCGCGCCGCGATCCAGGCGCGGCACCGGGTCACCTCGCGACTCGACATCTACATCGCGCTCCTCCGCAGCACCGCCGGGCTCGTTGCGGCCCAGCCGGACATCGCCCGCGATGAATTCGACGCCTATGTCGAGCGGCTGCGCATCCGCGAGAACTATCCGGGTGCCCAGGGGCTTGGGCTCTCGCTTCGTGTATCGCCCGACAGCGTGGCTGCACTGGAGTCGCGGCTGCGCGCCGAGGGCTTTGGTGATTTCGCCGTCCGTCCTGACAGCGCGCGCGCGGAGTACCACGCCATCGTCTTTCTCGCGCCGCTCGACCCGCGCAACCGGGCCGCGCTGGGCTACGACATGTTCACCGAGCCGATACGTCGCGAGGCAATGGAACGTGCGCGCGACAATGCGGACGCTGCCATGTCGGGCCGTGTCACGCTCGTGCAGGAGATTGCCGGCCGCCGCCAGGCGGGGTTCCTCCTTTACGTCCCCGTCTACGACGCCGACGCGTTCCCCGCGACCGTCGAGGAGCGGCACCAGCAGTTGATCGGCTTCGCCTATGCGCCCTTCCGGGCCGACGACCTCTTCGCTGGCATCTTTGGGCGGACGCTCGCGCCGGAAGTCGAGATGCGTCTGTACGACGGCCCCGTTGCCGCGGACAGCGCGCTCCTGCACGACTCGCGCACCGGCACCTCGCTCGTCACGCCGCGCTACGCAGGACTCGCCGACACGCTGCAGTTCAGCGTCGCGGGGCGGCCGTGGACGATGATCGTGACGCCCGCCCCGGCGTTCTCGGAAGGGCGGCGCGCGCCGCTGGCGCCGGTCGTGGCCCTGCTCGGCGTCATCGTGAGCGTCGCCCTGCTCGCGCTCGCCCGCGCGCGGCGGCGCGCCGTGCTGGCAGTCGCTGAGGCGCGCGACATGTTTGGCCGCGTGCTCGAGCAGGCCCCGGTCGCCATCTGCGTGCTTCGCGGCCCCAACCACGTCCTCGAGGTGGCGAATCCGTCCTATCGTGCGCTGCTTCCCACGGACCCCGTCGGCCGGGCCGTCCGCCAGGTCATTCCCGCGGCGGAGGCCCACGGATTCGTCGAGACGCTCGATCGGGTGTATGCGAGCGGATCTCCGCTGGTGGGCAACGGCGACGAGATCGCGTATGCCGGCGACGGCGGCGACGGCGCCGCATCCCGCCACTTCAACGTGCTGTACTATCCGTTCACGCGGCGCGACGGCTCGACCGACGGCGTGATCGTCGTCGCGATCGACGTCACGGCCGAGGTGCAGTCGCGCCACGACGCCGAGCACGCGCGGCAGGAGGCAGAGCACGCGAACCGCGCCAAGAGCGACTTCCTCGCCGCGATGAGTCACGAGCTCCGCACGCCGCTCAATGCCATCGCCGGCTACGTGCAGCTCGTCGACATGGGCGTCTATGGTGGGGTGACGTCGCAGCAGCACGAGGTGCTGGCGCGCGTGCAGCGGAGCGGCAGCCACCTGCTGTCGCTCATCAACGACGTCCTCAACTTCGCCAAGCTCGAGGCGGGGCGTGTGGAGTTCGACATCAGGGACGTCGACTTGCGCCGCGTCGTCGCGGACGTGATCCACATGGTGGAGCCGCAGCTCGAGGCTCGCCAGCTCGCCTGTCGCCTCGATGTCGCGCCTGGGCTGCTGGTGCGCGCCGATGAGGAGAAGCTGCGCCAGGTGCTCCTCAACCTCCTCTCGAACGCGATCAAGTTCACCGAGGAGGGCTCGGTCACCATCCACGAGACCGCGCCCTCCGACCGGCCAGGGGTGCGCTGCCTCCATGTCACCGACACCGGCATCGGGATCCCCGAGGACCGGCATGCCGCCGTCTTCGATCCGTTCGTACAGGTGAATCGCGGGCTGGCGAAGCCGACGGAGGGGACCGGGCTGGGACTCGCCATCAGCCGCGACCTGGCCCGCGGGATGGGCGGCGACCTGACGGTCCAGAGCCGCGTCGCTGCCGGCTCGACCTTCACGGTCACGCTGCAGGCGGTGGGCGCCGACAGCGACGACGTCTCGGACGACGTCTCGGACGACGTCTCGGACGACGTCTCGAGTGATGCCGGCGGCGGAACGGCGTTGGCCGACGACCACACGCTGTCCTGAACGCAGCAGCGGCCGGAAACCGCTCGGTTCCCGGCCGCTGCCCACCGCGCCAATGCCTCGCCGGCTTACCGGTTGCGGCGCTCCACATCGAGGATGCGCTGAACCTCGAGGCGCACGTCACGCAGGTGCAGCTGCGTCATCGCGTCGTTCGTGCGCCCGAGTGCCGCGCCCGCCATGCGGTCGACTTCCATCAGCTCGCCACGCAGCGCCGGACGCACGTCGGAGTTCGGGTGCGGAGCGGTCTG
>JACDHQ010000582.1 GCA_013820975.1 Gemmatimonadaceae bacterium | reverse complement strand
CCCCCCGACACCCGCAACGACGACATGCCCGATCCCACCGAGACGCCGCGCCCCGAGGATGGCGCCGACCGGCACCCCGCGCCGGGACCCGGACCGGAGCCGGAGGGGACGTAGCCGCCGATCCCGAGTTGCTGGAGGGCGGGCTCTCCGACCCGACCTATCGGATCGGCAAGCTGGCCGCGGCCAACCGCCCCCCCGTCTCCATCGCCGTCGACGCCCCGCTGCGCGAGGCGGTGACGCTGATGATGCTGCACGACTTCTCCCAACTCCCGGTGATGCAGGGAACCCGGGCGGTGAAGGGGATCATCACCTGGCAGTCGATCGGGTCGCGGCTGGCGCTGGGCACGGGGGGGGAGACGGTGCGGGACTTCATGGAGCCCGCCTCCGAGATCAGCGCCGACGCCGCGCTGGCCGCCGCGATCCGCACCATCGTGGACCGGCAGTACGTGCTGGTGCGCGACGCCGAGCAGCAGATCTCCGGCATCGTCACCACCACGGACGTCAGCCTGCGCTTCCAGCAGCCCGGACCGGAGCTCCACCGCGGCGAGTGTTCCCCACGGCGGCGGAGTGCACGGTACTCCAGAGGGCGCCACAAGCGGGGCGCGGCTCATGGCGTACGGCGTGCCGAGCCCCGCCATGTACTGCGTGCCCTGGCCCGCGTCGGCGGGTGCCATGCCGAGTGTGCTGCGCGGGTGAAGCTGCGCGATCATGGCCATGCGTTTGACGGTAGTTACGATCCGTTGCCGTTCGGGATCCCATGCGATGCCGTCCCAGTTTATACCGCCCCAGAAGCCGGGCCAGACGAGGGTGCCTTGGAAGGAGGGCGGTGTGAAAATGCCTTCATTGCGTAGTCGTGCGATGAGTTCGCGGCAGAAGATCCGGTCAGCGTCGGTAACGCCGAAAGCAGAGTCCGCCGTGAGGCGGGTGCCGTGCAGCGGCGGCGACTGCGCGGGAAACGGTTGCGTTGGCCAGGCGGCCTCGCCCGGCACGTCGCTCGCCGGAACGGCACGCTTCTCGACCGGGAGCAGCGGCTCGCCGGTCTGCCGATCGAGGACGAAGATGGTGCCCATCTTGGTGCCGACGGCAACGGCGGGTACTTCCCGTCCGCCGTCCCGGAAGGTAAAGAGCAACGGCTGCGCGGCCACATCGTAGTCCCAGAGGTCGTGGCGCACCACCTGGTACGACCACACCACGGCGCCGGTGGCGCCGCGTAGCGCCACGACCGAGTTCGCGAAATCGTTGCGGCCGGGGCGGCCGCCGCCGTAGAAGTCGGGCGCGGCGCTGCTCGTGGGGAGGAACACGAGATCCCGTTCCGGGTCCGCCGACATGATCGACCAGACGTTCGCACCACCGGTGGTGCGCGCCGATTCCGGTGTCCATTGCTCCCGTGCGGGGTGCTCCGGTGTTCGGGGAATGGGGTCGAACGACCAGCGCGCTCGCCCGCTCCGTGCATCGAACGCGCGAACGATTCCCGAGGGCACGTCACGGCGCGCGTTGTTGGCGACCGCCGAGCCGACGACGACCACGTCATTTATCACGGTGGCCGGCGAGGTGATGGAGTAGCTGCTCGGGGCCGCGAGGCTCGCACCTGGTCCGGGCATGTCGAGCCGGATGTGTCCGCTGTCACCGAACTCGGCGCAGGGCGTGCCGTCCGCCGCGTCGAGGGCGATGAGGCGAGCGTCGATCGTGGTCAGGAAGATTCGACGGGCGCAGCGCTCGCCTGACGCTGCACGACTGTCGGTCCAGCCGGCCACGCCACGGGAAACGAAGTCCTCTGCGTAGCGTGCGGCCGGTTCGACACGTGGATCGAACGTCCACCGGCGGGCGCCCGTCGCCGGGTCGAGCGCCAGCACACGGTTGCGGGGCGTCGATACATAGAGAGTGCCGTCGCGCATCAACGGGGTGGATTCGAAGCGCATCTGCGCCGCAAGGCAGGTGCCGCACGCCGCCCCCGCGCGCTGCGGCACGGGACGGCCCCGTTCGTTACGATCCCCGGCGCGATGGCCGGCCGGACCGAAAAACTCCGCCGGCACGTCACCCGCCCGCGTCTGCCACGCAACCGCGAGCCGCAGCACATTACCGCGGTGAAGGTCGGCGAGTGGCGAGTACCGGGTGCCCCCGGCGGCGCCGCCGTAGTGGGGCCAGTCGGTGTCCGCTCCCGCGCCACTTTCGGGAGGCGCCGGTACGCCGCAGGCGCCCAGGACGAGCACTCCGGCCGTTTGGCCGACGTGGCGAAAATGGCGTTTGAATTTCCTATCCCCCTCACCTGACCTGGTGGCCCCCCTTGACCACCACCTGCACGTCGCGCAGCACCTCCATGTTCGTCAGCGGGTCGCCGCGCACCGCGATCACGTCGGCGAGCCGGCCGGGGGCGAGCGTTCCCAGC
>JACDHQ010000581.1 GCA_013820975.1 Gemmatimonadaceae bacterium | reverse complement strand
GTTCAACGGTGGCGCCCGCCGCTTCAGGCGAGGCGCCGCGCCGCGCGCTCCCCAACCTCACGATGCCGGCGTCGGGTCATCGTGACGCCGTTGGCCCGGCGGTCTCGGTGGCACTGCACGCCTTGGTCATCCTGCTGTCGATGTTGCCCATCGTGATCGCCGACCGATCCCCGATCGTTCCCATCGAGCAGGGTGCAGGCGGCCCCGGACCGTCCGGCGGCGGCGGTGGGGGCACGCGCGGCACGGGTGGCGACGGTGAACGCATGCAGTACGTTGCCGTGAAGCCGGCCCAGCCGACTGCCGCGCCGGCGGTCGAGCCACCGATGGTCCAGCCGGTCGTCCCGCCCGTGATCCCGCCGCCGGTTCCGGCCGTCACCGCGCCCCCGGTGGCCACCCCGGCTCCTACACCACCCTCGGATGTCGGCGCGACGACTGCCGCACCCACGCAGGGGGTGGGCGGCGGCACGGGCAACGACGGCACCTCGGGGAGCGGCTCCGGATCAGGGGGCGGCGTCGGAACTGGCGTCGGTACCGGCCGTGGCAGCGGCGTCGGCTCGGGCACTGGTGGTGGGACGCAGGCCAACTACCCGCCGACGCCGATCGAGATGTTCCTTCCGCCGCTTCCCGTGCCGGACAACGTCCGGGGATTCGAGCTCACCGCGGAATTCGACGTCGACGCCACGGGCCGCGTCCTGGACTTCAAGTTCACCGAGACGCGCAACGGCTCGTACAACCGGCAGCTCCGGGAGGTGCTGCGGAACACGCGCTTCCGCCCAGGCACCACCCCCGAAGGCACGCCGGTCCGGATGAAGGTGCAGATGTCGTACACCCTCTACTGACTGCCGCTCTCTAGCCACAAGCGCCCGGCGTTGGTATTATTTCCGGGCTGGAACCGCCTGCGCCGCCCTCCGAAACGGCGGCGTGCCGGCATCCAGTCCGCCCCCGGTCAGCCATCCTCACCGGCGGCGTTTTCACATCAGGAGCGGGTGATCGCTGCGGTCCGACTCGCGCCGAGCCCCGCACGCGACCTGACGCCTTACCGGCCGACACGGAGACTTGAATGGAGCTGCTTTACCTTGCCGCGGGGAGTGGCGCGCTTGCGCTGCTGTTCGCCGTCATCACCGCGCGCCGAGTCATCGCCGAGGATACCGGCACCGACGCGATGCGGCACATCGCCTCGCTGATCCAGGACGGCGCTGCGGCGTTCCTGCGCCGGGAGTACACCTTCCTCGCCGGCTTCGTCCTCGTCGTCGCGGTGGTCATCACCGTCTTCGTCGACAACGACATCACCGGCAAGTTCGCCGCGATCGGCATCCGCGAGGTGGGCGAGCACACCAACCTGCCGCGCACCGCCATCTCCTATGTGCTCGGCGCCGTTGCATCGGCGCTCGCGGGCTGGGTGGGCATGTACATCGCCGTCCGGGCGAATGTGCGCACGGCCGCCAAGGCGCAAGTCGGGCTCAATCCGGCGCTCCGCGTCGCGTTCTCGTCGGGCGCGGTCATGGGCATGACGGTGGTCGGCATCAGCCTCGTCTGCCTCGCCGTTCTCTACATGGTGTTCAGGCACTACCAGCCACTCGCCGGATTCGCCTTCGGTGCATCATCGATCGCGCTCTTTGCGCGCGTCGGCGGCGGTATCTACACCAAGGCGGCCGACGTCGGCGCCGATCTGGTGGGCAAGGTGGAAGCCGGCATCCCCGAGGACGACCCGCGCAACCCGGCGACGATCGCCGACAACGTCGGCGACAACGTGGGCGACGTGGCGGGCATGGGTGCTGACCTCTTCGAGTCGTACACCGGCTCCATCGTCGCGGCGATGTCCCTTGCCGCCATCGCGATCGTCGGCGTCGGCGACAATGCCGTGCTCCCGGTTGGCGCGGACGCGACCTACGATGCGCGTGCCTTTGTGCTGCCGCTGGGCATCGCCGGCATCGGCGCGATCTGCGCCATCATCGGCACCTTCTTCGTCCGCACGAAGGAAGACGCGAACATGGGGCAGCTGCTGTGGGCCCTTCGTGCCGGCATCTTCGGCGCCGGCATCCTCGTGCTGCTTGCGACGGCGGCGCTGATCAACTGGATGGAGCTCGACTTCAACCTCTTCTGGGCCGTGCTCGTCGGCCTCGTGGCCGGCCAGGTGATCGGAACGGCGACGGAGTACTACACGGCGTACGAGTTCTCGCCGACCCAGAAGCTCGCCGCGCAGGCCATCTCCGGAACGGGCCCGCTCATCATCGGCGGCCTGGCCCTCGGGATGCTGTCCACGGCCATCCCGCTGGTCACGATCGTCCTCGCGATCTGGGCGACGTTCAAGCTCGCCGGATTGTACGGCATCGCGATCGCCGCAGTCGGCATGCTTTCCACGCTCGGCATCACCCTCGCCACCGACGCGTACGGCCC
>JACDHQ010000580.1 GCA_013820975.1 Gemmatimonadaceae bacterium | reverse complement strand
GTGCGAACCCGCATCGGCGAAGGCGTCGCCGGGAAGGTCGCCATGCAGCGCGAACCGGTCCTGGTGCAGGACGTGGCCGAGGCGAAGGCGCACCCGCTGCTGCAGGATGAATACTTCACGACCGGGTCGTTCATCTCCTTTCCACTGATCTTTCACGAAGAGCTGGTCGGGGTCGTGAACCTCACCAACCGGACCTCCGCCGGTGCGTTCACGGAGGAGGATGTCGAGCGGGTCCGCCTGCTGGCGCTGGTGATCGCCCTCGTCGCGACGCGCGCACGGCTTCCCGAGCGCCTGGCCGAGGCGATGAGTGGCGTCTAGCGTCGCTGCCCCCATCACGATCGCCATCCGCCGCCTGGCGTTCGGTGCATCGCTGACGGCCGACGAGGCGACGTCGGCGTTCGACGCCGTGATGGCAGGGGAGGCGACCCCCGCGCAGATCGCGGCGCTCCTCGTCGCCCTCAGGGTGAAGGGCGAGTCGCCGGCGGAGGTGGCCGGTGCTGCGCGGGCGCTGCGTGCTGCCATGGTGGCCCTCCCCGCCCGCGAGCCCGGCCTGCTCGTGGATACGTGCGGGACGGGGGGCGGGACGATCCCGACCTTCAACATCTCCACCGCCGCCGCACTGCTGGCCGCCGGTGCCGGGGTCCGGATTGCCAAGCATGGCAACCGGTCGTTCACGTCGCAGTGCGGCAGCGCGGATGTCCTCGAGGCCCTCGGCGTGGGGATCGACGTGTCGCCGGCCGTGATGGCAGCGGCGCTCGAGCGCGCCGGGATCGTGTTCATGTTCGCCCCGCTCATGCACCCGGCAATGCGGCATGTGGGTCCGGTGCGGCGCGAGCTCGCGATTCCCACGGTGATGAACTTCGTCGGGCCACTCGCAAATCCGGCGGGGGCGGGACGACAGGTCATCGGCGTAGCCGACGAGGCGCGGTTGCCGCTGCTCGCCGCGGCGCTGATGGAACTGGGAACCGAGCACGCACTCGTGGTGCATGGGCGCGGCATGGATGAGATCTCGCCGCTCGAGCCCACCGAGGGGGTGGAGATCAGGGGCGGGGAGATGCGCCCGTGGTCGCTCGATCCCCGCGAGTTCAGCGTGCCTGAGTGCATCGCGGAGGACCTGGCAGGCGGGTCACCCGCTGACAACGCCGCGATCATCGAGGCCGTACTGGGGGGGAAGGGGAACCCGGCATCATCGGCGGCGGTAGTGCTCAACGCCGCGGCGGCAGTCTATGTCGGCGGGCTCGAGCCCGACATGCGCGGGTCGGTGGAGCGGGTTCGCGATGCACTCGCCTCTGGCGCTGGCATTGCCGCCCTTGATCGGCTACGCGCCGCGATGCCGGCGAGCCGCGCCGGATAGCCGCACTCGGGCCTGCACCGAGCCGCCGGGGTCAGTAGCGGCGGAGTACCCCGACGACGATTCCCTGGATGGAGATGTCGTTCTCGTGCACGTAGATCGGCTGCAGCGCCTCGTTGGCAGGCTGCAGCCGGATGCGCCCATCGCGCTCCCGGTAATACTTCTTGACGGTGGCGGAATCGCCGTTGAGCATCGCGATGACCATCTCGCCGTTGTCGGCGCTCTGCCGCTCGTTCACCACCACGAAGTCGCCGTCGCGGATCTGCTCATCGACCATCGAGTTCCCGCGCACGCGCAGCACGTAGTGCGACCCGCTCCCGCGGATGAAGGCATCGGGGACCGTCAGCGTCTCGCCATGCATCACGGCCTCGATGGGCATGCCGGCCGCGACGCTCCCGAGGAGCGGCAGCTCGATGGCGCGCGGCGTCACCTCGGTCGGAACGATCTCGATCCCGCGGCTCTCGTTGTACGAGCGCTTGATGTATCCCTTGCGCTGGAGGTTGCTCAGGTGCTCGTGCACCGTCGCGAGCGACGTGTACCCGAAGGCATCGGCAATCTCCTCGAAGCTCGGCGCATAGCCGTTCCCTTCGGTGTACGACGTCAGGTAGCTTAGGATTTCGCGCTGGCGTTTGGTGAGCGGCATGCGTGCTCTCAGCTTGATGGATGAGGTTGCCGGACGACGCGGCTTGCGTGACCGAACGGAACCCGAAGTACGATAATCCGAACAGGTACCGAAGTGCAAGCATTTTCTGAATGGGCACCGCCCGTCGGTCCACTCGGGCAGATCGTGACGGAGGCGTACGAGCGCGTGGCCGCGCTGCGCGGAGCCGCCGCCGAGCTCGAGGACCGTGCCGGCCTCGCGGGGTGGGTGCCCTCGATGGCGGGGTCGCTGCTCGGCGGTGCCGTGGCGGTCATCGCCGAGGTGAAGCGATCGTCGCCGTCCAGGGGGGTCATCAGGGCGGACCTCGACGCCGTGTCCCAGGCCCGCTCGTACGAACAGGGTGGGGCGCGGGCCATCAGCGTGCTGACCGAACCGCACCACTTCGGGGG
>JACDHQ010000579.1 GCA_013820975.1 Gemmatimonadaceae bacterium | reverse complement strand
TTCAAGCACCGCGGCAGCCAGTACTGGTATTACGAGCCGCCGGCGCCACTGAAGCGCGGGACGCGCAAAGCGCAATTCGTGATCGACGTCCCCACGCGTGACTACGTCGCCCGCACAGCAAACCTGCTGTGGGCCCGCGGGCAGGCCGTCGACGTTGAGGCCGGCGGTTGGTCTTTCAGCTTCTCGCCCGAGCGCACCGAGCAACACAGCGTCATGACGATGGGCTATGGCGAGCCGGTGTGGAGCGTGCGGGAGTCGACGACGGACGCGGTGCTCTACGTCAGGTCGGAGCACATGCTCGCCCGGCAGGCGGACGGCACGAAGGCCATCGGCGATCGTCTCGGTAGGTACTCCTGGGGGGCGGTCGTGTATTGGGATCAGCCAGACGGGCCGCGCGTGTGTGGTGATTGGGTCGCGGCGCCGACCCTGGAGCCGTGAGCGCTCTCAGGCGTCGCGTGCCGACGTTCGTGGTCGAGTGCCCACGGTATCGCCTGCCGGGCGTCCTGGATGCCCTCAGCGCGTCGGGGGAGCAGTTCACGACCGGCATTAGCGCGGAGGGCGCCGTGCATGCGCGACTCGACGAACTCCTAAGCGCCGCCCCCTCGCCGGCCGATACGTGAGCCGGGCTTCGGACGCGGGTGCAGCCCCCCGGGGGAGTCGGGCGGATAAGGCCACATCGCGGGCTTTAGTTGGCACGACCGTCGTCGACTACTTCGCGGTCGTCGACCCGAGCGACGCGGGCCGCATGACGTACTGGCGTCGCGGCGCTGGTGGCCTGCTGAAGCAGTGGCCGCCGAAAGCGCGGTACGGGCCGATCCTGCTCCGCTCCGGTGTCCCTGCCGGCCTGGCGGGGCAGGCGCGGCAGGAGTGGATCGCGGCGTGGTTCGAGCGTCATTCGCTCCCGTGGCATGCAGCCATACGGGAGTCGATCGCGGCGGACCCCGATAGTGGCCGAGCTCGGTTCGCGGCGTTCACGTCGCGGTGCTGCATGTGCGGTCGTCACCTGACCGATCCGGCGAGCAAGGTGTACGGCATCGGTCCGGAGTGCCGCGACGGCTGGTCGGCTGACGTGCTCGCTCACATGGCCGAGTTGATCGCTCGCACGCACGCGGAGCGCTCATGAGTCGGCCTGATAAGGCGGATACGCGCGAGAAGCGGCCCCGCGGGCGTCCGCTGAACGTCGCGCCGGCCGTCCTGCAATTCCACGGCCGCGTGCCTCGCTACCGCTGGCCCGAGGCCGAGGACGTCCTCGCGAACGCTGGCGCGCAATGGTCCGCGTCGGCCATCGACAGTGACATCGCCGTCGTGACGACTCCTGAGGGCGCGGACGCGCTGCGCCGGTTCATGCAGATCGAGTGCGCGTTCAAGGCGCGCGTGCGCGAACCGCGGGCGAACTCAGCGAAGCCTGACACCGCCGGCAAGCAAGCGTGGGAAGCCGCCCGCGGGCCGGATCGCGGCGACCCGCTCGAGGTCGCATTCCGGCGGTACGCCGCCGAGGTGGCCGCGCAACGCGAAGCCGGCGAGGTGCAGCCATGACCGATTGGCATTGCGAACGCTGCCGGCGTCACGTGAGGCTCTACCGGCACTCGAGGGGCCTACCGTGCCCTTCATGCGCTGCGGTCATGCGTCGAGGTGTCGGCCGGCGCACCACGCGCGACCCGCACTACGAAGCGCTCACCGCCGCGCGACAGCACGACGAGCTCGAAGCGCAACAGGGCCGCCGGCGATGAGCAACCAGGCGCACTACGAGGTACCCCGTGACAGTTGAGGGAACCGTAACGGTCTCGCAGGCAGCGCGAATGCTCGGAGCCTCGAACGAGACCATCCGCCGCTGGTGCCGGAACGGCGTCATTCCAGGTGCCGTGCAGCACGCGCGGTACGGCGGCACGTGGCGCATACCGGCCGACGTCATCGAGGGCATGCGCCTCAAGGGAACCTCCGCCGTGACCGATACGCCCGATACGCCCGATACGCCGTCAGAGATGGCAGAAGTAGGAGACTGAATCATGAGCGATTCAACGACCGTACACGGGGAAGCACTCAAGCCGAACGTTCCCGCGGCCCGCGCACAGTTCGATGAGCACCCGAAAATGCTCGAGAGCGAGCGCGATGAAGCGAACGAGCGCGCCCGCGTTGCCGAGTCCGTTCGTCTCCGGAAGATCCGCACCGGAGACTACGCCGTATGACCGCCAAGACGATCGAGCACCCCGTCGCGCCCGCCTCCCTCGAAGCCGCGCGACGCGAACTGAGCGAGCTCGAGAGTGAACTGCGGATGCTCGAGCAGGCTCGCCATGAGCGGCAGGAGGAACTGAACGCGGCGCGGCGGGAGCGCGCGAATACCGCAGCCATGACGAGGATCGGCGCCGAGCTCGCGACCCTCGAGCGCATCATCGTGGACCAG
>JACDHQ010000578.1 GCA_013820975.1 Gemmatimonadaceae bacterium | reverse complement strand
CCTCCGCGCGGCGCATCTGCTCGACCAGCGAGTCAATGGGCGGGGGCTGCGTGGAATCCTGGGCGCCCGCCGGTGCCGCGAGCACCACCAGCGCCAGGATCAACGTCAGGGTCCGCGCCCGGGGCAACGTCAGCGTCAGCGCCAGCACGATCGAACTGGCGCTTGACGAATGCACCCCCGGGCAACGACTGTAGTCACCGTGAAGCGACACCTCATGCACCCGGCGCTCCCGATGGCAAAGCGGCATTTCTCGCTCGTGACGCATGGATTCGTCGTCCTCGGCCTCTGGGCCGGGTTGGCGGACGCGCAGTCCACCGTGAACGGTCAGGTGTCGATCGCCGAGCGGCCGGGCGGCCGCACCGATGATCTCGCAAATGTCGTGGTATATCTCGAGCCAACGGGGCCCAGGCCGAAGCCCGGATCTGCAGCGGCGGTCGTGACGCTACAGGGCCGGCAGTTCTCACCCCGCATTCGCGTGGTGACGGCTGGCAGCACCGTGGCCTTCACCAATCAGGATGCATTCAACCACAATGTCTTCTCCAAGGCCACGCACGGGCCGTTCGACACGCAGTCGTATGGCCGTGGCAAGGCGCGGGAGCATGTGTTCCGCGCTCCGGGGGTTTATCCCATCTACTGCAACGTGCATCCGCGCATGACCGGGTACGTCATCGCGGTGAGCACGCCATACCATGCACAGGCGGGCGCCGATGGGCGCTTCACCATAGCCGACGTCCCGCCGGGAAGCTACCGCATGACGATCTGGCATGACCGTGCCGCACCGCAGAGCGCGACGATCACCGTTGACGCCGGCGGTGCGGCCGGACTACGCTACCAGCTCGACGCGCGAACTTACCACTTCGTGCAGCACAAGAACAAGTTCGGCCGCGATTATACCAGCGGCGGCGACGTCTATTGACGCTGCCGACTCCGCCTGCGGCCCCGGCGGCGCGCTCCGGGCTCACATGGCGCATCTTCTCCGCAACGGCTGCCATTGTGGTGGCCGTGCTCGCGGTGACGCTGCTCGCCACGTACATCCTCTCGGAGCGGGCGGCGACGGAGTCGATCACCCGCGGGCTCACCGCCACCCGGAGCCATATCGACGGCCTGCTCGCCGGATCGCGGGCGCAGATGGCGGCGAAGGCGCGCATCTACATGGTGAACGCAGAGGTGCGGGCGGCGCTCGAGCAGGTGGATGATACGGCGGTGTTCGTCGATCAGGCGGAGACGATCAACACCGAGATCGGTGCCAGTTGGGTGCAGCTCATCGACCGCGGCGGCGTCCGAGTCGCGAGGAGCGACGATCCTGCCGCCGCGCCGCAGGACCTGAGCGAGTCTCCGCTCGTGCAGGCGGCGCTGGCCAACAGGGTGGGCCAGGGGTTCGGGCGGCTTCGCGAGGGTGAGCTCTTCGACGCCGTGACCGTCCCCTACCACGGCGCCGGCAACCAGCTCATCGGCGTCGTGATGGCGGCGATGACGATCACCGATTCGATCGCACAGCAGATCAGCGCCGAAACGGGCAGCGAGATCATCTTCTTCGTCACCGAGCCTGAGGGAGCGCGGATCGTGGCTGCGAGCGGCGGGATCACCGACCGCGAGACCACGGCGCAGGAGCTGGGAGCGCCGGCAGAACGGGACGACCTGACGCTCCGCACGGGCGAGCGACGCTACGTTGGCACGATGCAGATGCTGGCGACTGCGTCGGGCTCGCCGATAGGCGGGGTCGTCGCCCTGCGCGACAAGGATGAGGCCATCGCGCCGTTTCGACGGCTGCAGTGGCTCGTGCTGGCCGCCGGCCTGCTCGGACTCGCACTGGCGTTCGCGCTCTCACTGGGCATCGCGCGCCAGATCACGCGTCCGGTCCACGCGCTGGTTGCCGCCACGCGCAGCGCGGCCGATGGCGACTACAGCTCCGAGATTCCACAGGGAGGGTCCGACGAGATCGGGTCGCTCGCGAGCGCATTCCGCCGGCTGCTGGTCGACCTGCGCGACAAGCAGTCGCTGGTGGAGTTCCTGCAGAGCTCCGGCGGCGACCGGACGGTCGCGATGCGCGCCCCGCAGTACACCGCCACCGGCGATGCGCTGCTTGCACCGGGATCGACGCTCGCGGGGCGCTACGGTATCACGAGCGTGCTCGGCGCCGGCGGCATGGGCACCGTGTACAAGGCCGTCGACCGCGAGCTCGGCGAAACCATCGCGATCAAGACGCTGAAGCCGGAGATGATGGAGCAGGATCCCGCCGCGCTCGAGCGTTTTCGCAGCGAGATCCGGCTCGCACGCCGCATCTCGCACCGCAATGTCGTGCGCACGCACGATATCGGCAGTGCCGAGGGCCTGTACTTCATCACCATGGAGTTTGTCGAGGGCACGTCACTCAAGGAGCTCATCGTATCGCGAGGGCGGC
>JACDHQ010000577.1 GCA_013820975.1 Gemmatimonadaceae bacterium | reverse complement strand
TCCGGAAGCCGCCGGTGCGAAAGCATTCGGTCAGCCACGACCGGAAGTCGTCATCGGGCACCGGGCCCACCCAGAGACGTGCGCCAAGGTTGAAGAATGCGGCGCCGGGATCGGTGGTGAGTCGCCGGAGGTAGTGCGTGCGCGAGCCTGCGAACACGTAGCCGACATGCTCGTGCCGCTGCACCGCGGCACGAAGCTGCCGCTCGGCGGGCTCACCGCCCCTCTCGAGCAGCTCCTGAACCTCGTCGATCACCACCGCGACGCGGCGCCCGGATTGCGAAGCCCATTTCTCGATGCCGTCCAGGACGTCCGTGATCAGCGGCACAGCGCCGCCCGCGCTCGCGGCGTCGGCGCCAAGGGTGGCCGAGAAGGTGGCGTCGGCCGGGTTGTAAGTGAGGACCGGCCGCAGCTTGCCGAAGAATCGCATGACCGCGTTCTGGGCCCTGTCCACCGCCGGCTCCAGCTCCCGGGTCGCCACGGCAAGCATCCTCGCCGCCAGCAATTCGGCCGCAGGGAACGCCTCGGCATTGAAGGTCAGCACCGTCACATTGCCAGCCCGCGCCCGCTCCGCGGCCACGTGAACGATCGACGTCTTTCCATGACGGCGGGGCCCGATGACGAACAGCTTGCCCGCGTCGACCATCGCGGTCACCACCGCGTCGACCTCCTGGCGCCGGTCGACGAGTTCGGACGCGTTCAGGCGGCGTCCGGTCTGGAACGGACTCGAGGCACGGATCGGCAGTTCGTCTGTCATGATACCATAATGTATTATACTAAAATGTATTATACAATACGGTATTATGCCTGCGAAGGAAGACCAGAGCCTACCAAAGCTTTCGGTTGGTGAGGTCCCTAGGACCTCGCTGCGCGAATGTCCGTCCTGCCGAAGTCGTCGCCCGTGAACAGCAGCGGCGCATCGGCCGCGGCCGCGACGCCATACGCCAGGCAGTCCCCGAAGTTCAGCACAGCGGGTGAGCCGACGCCCTTGCCGAACCGGCGATAGGCGCTGCGCGCGGCGTTCGACGCCGCGGGAGACATCGCGACGGTCTCGATGTCGAGACGCGCGAGCAGCGCATCGAGCGCGACCTCACCGGCCGGGCCTTTCCTGGCGAGCATGACGGCCGAGGCTTCCACCACTGTGGGGGCGCCGATGGTGCGACGCGCAGCAGCAGCAATGGCCTCGACGAGCCGCTCGGCACCCGGCTCCCCGAGCAGGATGGCAACGATCGCCGATGCGTCGACGATCAGTTCGCGCTCACTCATCGCGGCAGGCCGGTGGTGTTGTCGTAGAGGATCTCATCGAGGCCCCGCACGTCGACATCCGGCAACTCGCGAACGACGGCCTGGATCTGACGAACTTCAGCGTACAGCTCCGGCCGAGCGGCCGTACGCCGTAGTGCGGCGAGGCGCTCACGCAGTGCCACGGTCACCGCTTCGGTGAGCGTCTCGCCGGTCGCATGCGCGACCTCCTGGGCAAGGCGCTCCGTGAGCGGGTTCTTGATGTTGAGGGCCATGGTGGAAAAGTTGGACAGTTTCCACCATTTGGCAACTCCGCGGCTGCAGCAGATAAGCATACAATTGCTTATATTATGCGATCAGGAGGTCCACATGGTCAAGAAAGTCACCGTCCGGCAGACGGGCACCTCGATTTCGGCGACGATCCCGCGGGAGATGGCGGAGCGACTGCACATCGGCGTGGGCGACACGCTCTACGCGATCGAGACGGAGCGGGGGGTCCTGCTCACGCCGTACGATCCCGATGTGGCCGAGGAGCTCGAGGCGTATCGCCATGTCGCGAGGCAGTGTCGCAACGCCCTCCGGGAGCTGGCGAAATGATCCGACCGGGATGAAGGAGCCGCGCTGGCTCTCGCGTCGGGCCGTCGAGCTGATGCACCAGCAGCAGCTCGACGAGCATGGCGGGAGCTTCGGCGTGCGGGACGAGGGCACCCTGGAGTCGGCACTCGCGCGCGCGCGAAATCGGTTCCTCTACGAAGCCGATGCCGACCTGGCCACGCTCGCGGCGTGTCACGCCTTCGCGCTCGCCACCTCGCACCCGTTCACCGACGGGAACACGCGGACGGCGTTCGTGACGGCGGCGGTGTTCCTGCGCCTCAACGGCTACGAGCTCCTGCATCCGGAGCCGAGCGTCTTCGCGACGTTCCTGCAGCTTGCCGCGGGCGAGCTGACCGAGGATGAACTGGCGGCGTGGTTCCGCGAGGGGATGAGGCCCCTGTGACCGGCAGTCGCGTCTCGGCGGGGGAGTGGCTCTCGCCACCGTGAGACGGCAAGGTCGAGCGGCGTCTCGGCGGGGGAGTGGCTCTCGCCACCGTGGGACGGCAAGGTCGAGTGGCGTCTCGGCGGGGGAGTGGCTCTCGCCACCGTGAGACGGCAAGGTCGAGAGGCGGT
>JACDHQ010000576.1 GCA_013820975.1 Gemmatimonadaceae bacterium | reverse complement strand
GCTACACCCCGCCGCCTCCCATTATGCCACTGGCAAACCTCTGCCGATCGCTCGCTCGCGCGATGTCCCGAAACGGGTCGAGATCCAGTACGGGCACCAAATGATCGCCCGGCTGTAATTCGCGGGATGGTGGAATCGCGGTTGTGGTTGGCCTCCTCCGCATGCGAGACGTAGTGGATGGATACCCCCTCGACGAAAGCTCTTGCCGAACTTCGGCGCGAGCTGCAGGCAATGAGCCCCGGAACGGTCGACCTGGTCGCGGTCGAGCGACGGATCCAGGAGGCGACGCATGCGGTCGGGCGAGAGCTGATGGCGGAGGCGCTGAAGCGCGCGGACGCGACGGCGCCGGAGGTGACGATCAACGGCGCCTCCTGGGGAAACCGGCGGACGCAGAAGGCGACCTACGTGACGGTCTTCGGCGAGGTCGAGGTCGAACGCGGGATCTACCAGGAGACCGGGCGCGGACCCGTCGCCGTGCCGCTGGAGCTGCGGCTCGGCATCGTGGAGGGGCGGTACACGCCGGTTGTCGCGCGCGTGCTGTCCCGCGCCATTGGGTTGATGACGGCTTCGGAGGCGGAGGGGTTTCTGCAGGAGACGGGCGTCGCAAGGGTGAGCGTCTCGACGTTGCACCGGGTGCCCCGCGCCATGGCGGCCCGCTACGAGCAACGGCGCGAGGTGATCGAAGCCTCGGTGCGCGCCGCCCACGGCGTCCCCGCCGAGGCCACCGTCGTGCAGGTCGGCCTCGACGGCGTGATGGTGCCGCAGGACGGCGAGCACGCAGGCCGGCGCGGCCGGAAGTCGGCCGATCCGGAGCCCCCTCGGCACGAGATCCGGTACGGCCCGCCCACACGCCAGTCGCCGGCGTCGATCGACGACAAGTCGGGTCGCGCCTGGCACGAGGCGTCGGTGGGGACCATCGCGTTCTGGGATCGCGGGGGGCGGCACCTTGGAACCACCTACCTGGCGCGGATGCCCGAGTCTCGGAAGGAAGCTCTCTTCGAGCAGCTCGAGGAGGAGCTTCACCACGTGCTTGCTCTGCGCCCGGAGCTCGACGTGGCCTTCGCGAGCGACGGCGCCCCCTGCCACTGGACGGGCCTGGAAGCGATGGCCGAGCGGCTGCCTTCCTCGGCGTCCGGCCAGCGCTTCTTCCTCGTCGACCTCTTTCACCTCCTGGAGCGCCTGGGGAAGGCCGCGGCCCTGATCGACGGCGAGGGGACGCCCGAGGCGAAGGTCCGACTTGCGACCTGGCGCGAGACGCTGAAGTCGTTCGACGATGGCGCTCACCGGCTGCTGAAGATGCTGCGGTACCACCGAGACAAGGAGACAACATCCGACCTTCGGGCGAAGCTGCAGCAGGTCATCGACTACCTGGCCGACCAGACCTCCTTCGGAAGAACGCGCTACGCGGAGGCAATTGCCGCGGACTGTCCGGTGGGCACGGGCGTCGTCGAAGCCGCGGCCAAGACCATCGTGAGCGTCCGCATGAAGCGCGCGGGAGCTCGCTTCAGTCAGCACGGCGGGCAATCCGTACTTCTCTTCCGCGCCGCCGTGCTGTCGGACCGTTTCGTCACGCTGTCACGCGAGCTCGAGACCACCTATACCGCCGTCGTGCGAGAGGCCGCATAGCCGTGCCCATGGTGGATATGCACCCGGGTCGATTGATGGCCATGCTCGAGGGCGAGAAGGCGCTCACCCTCGAGCTCCTCAATCGCGCCACCCAGGCCTGGGTCGAGCAAGAGTACCAGCAACACCTCCACAGCGAGACCAAGCAGACTCCGGTCGAGCGCTGGCTCGCAGGACCGAGCGTCGGCCGCAGCTGCCCCTCCAGCGACGCGCTGCGCCGCGCGTTCCGCATGGAGGTCGATCGCCAGCAGCGCAAGAGCGACGGGACGATCACCGTCGCCGGCGTGCGGTACGAGATCCCCTCTGCCTACCGCACCCTCGTGCGCCCCACCGTCCGCGTCGCCCGCTGGGACCTCTCCACGATCGATCTCGTGGACGCGCGCCGCGGCACCCACCTCGCCACCCTCTTCCCCGTCGACCGCGAGCGCAACGCCGAGCGAGCCCGCCGCGCCATCGCCGACGCCAGCTCCGCCGCCGACTCCGCCCCGGCTCCCGCCCGCGTCGGTGTGGCGCCTCTCCTGCGCCAGCTCATGGCCGACTACGCCGCCACCGGCCACCCGCCTGCCTACATCCCGCACGACACCTCCATTCACTCCCACGACGACGAGGAGCACGAAGCATGAGTACGAAGCTGCAATCACTCTACGGATTGAAGTTCAATCCGTTCTGTCCCGACGTGCCTTCGGAGGCGCTCTACACCACCCCATCGCTCGACGCCTTCCTCCGTCGCGTCGAGCTCGGCATCGCCGACGGCGGCTACGTCATGATCACCGGCGACCCGGGCAC
>JACDHQ010000575.1 GCA_013820975.1 Gemmatimonadaceae bacterium | reverse complement strand
ATACGTGGCGACGGGCTACGCGGGCTGCAAGTTCAAGGTCGGCGGGGCCCAGCCGGCCATTGACGCCGAGCGCGTGCGGACGGCGCGCCGTGCGGCGGGTGACGACTTCGTATTGATGGTTGACGCCAATCAGGGCTACTCGCGGGCTCAGGCGGTCGACTTCGGTCGACGTGTCGCCGGTCTCGGCCTGCGTTGGTTTGAGGAGCCCTGCCGATGGACCAATGATCGACGCTGGATGCGCGACGTGCGGCTGCAGACGGGCATCCCGGTCTGCGCCGGCCAGAGCGAGACGACGCTGGCCGGCGTGCGTGACCTGATGGTCGACGCGGCGATCGACGTCTCCAACTTCGATGCATCCTGGTCGGGCGGGCCGACCATCTGGCGAAAGGCCGCCGGCCTGGCTGCCGCCTTCGGCGTGGAGCTGGGCCACCACGAGGAACCGCAGGTGGCGGCCCACCTGCTGGCCAGCGTGCCCGACGCGACGTTCGTCGAGTGCTTCGACGAGGATCGCGACCCATTCTTCTGGAAGCTGACCACCAATCGATCGCCGATCGTCGACGGGCGCTATGCCGTGCCGACCGGCGCCGGCTTCGGCATCGAGTTGGACTGGGACTACGTGAAGGCACACACCGTCGATCAGAGGACGACCGGCAGTTGACATCGGGCGGGGTTGAGCGCGCGGCACCGCTGGACGGCGTCCGCGTCGTTGCCATCGAGCAGTACGGAGCGGGACCGTTCGGCAGCATGTTCCTGGCCGACATGGGCGCCGAAATCGTCAAGATCGAGGATCCCACCGTCGGCGGCGATGTGTCGCGCTACATCCCGCCCGGTCAGGAAAGCACCAACAGCCTCTTCTTCGAGAGCTTCAACCGGGGCAAGAAGAGCATTGCCCTGGACCTCAAGAGCGTGGCCGGACGTGAGGTGTTCGACCGGCTGGTCGCCAGCGCCGACGCGGTCTACAGCAACCTGCGTGGCGACCAGCCCGCGCGCCTGCGCATCACCTACGAGCATCTCGCTCCCATCAACCCGCGCATCGTCTGCGTCGCGCTGACCGGCTACGGGCGCAGTGGCGAGGCAGCCACGCTGCCAGGATATGACGCGCTCATCCAGGCCGAGGCAGGCTGGGCGGCGATGACCGGCGAGCCCGACGGTCCACCGACCAAGAGCGGCCTGTCGCTCGCTGACTACATCACCGGCCTCGTATCGGTTGTCGGGCTGCTGGTCGCGCTGTACGAAACGCACCGGACCGGACTGGGCCGTGACGTCGACACGAGCTTGTATGACTCGGCGCTGTCGATGCTCAGCTATCCGGCGGTGTGGTACCTCTCGCGCGGCATTCGCTCGCAGCGACATCCACTGTCGGCCCACCCCAGCGTCGTGCCCTTCCAGTTCTTCGAGACCGCCGACGGGCATATCGCCATCGCCTGTCCGAAGGAAAAGTTCTTTCGCGCGTTGATCAGCAGGATGGAGCTGCCCGACATCGCCGCCGATGCCCGCTTCGAAAACTTCACCACCCGTAGCCGTCACCGAGCCGAGCTGGTCGAGATTCTCAATCGACGGTTCAAGGAGGCGACGACCCAGCAATGGCTCGAGCGTCTGCGGGGTGTGGTGCCGGTTGCGCCGGTGCGGTCGATGGAGGAGGCGCTCGACGCCGATGAGCTGGCCGCGCGGCAGATGCTGGCCAGCTACGAGCATCCGGTGCTGGGTGTCGTACGCTCAGTGGCAAGCCCGCTGAGAATGAGTGGCTACGAGCCACGCTACACCCCGGGGCCCGCCTTCGACGGCGACCGGGCGGAGCTGCTGACCGAGCTAGGTTACTCGGCCGCCGACCTTGAGCGGCTGGGTCAGGCCGGCGCGTTCGGGCGGGCAGCGCCGGCATCGACACGGAAAGAGAAATCGGTACATGCAGGCTAGCTAGAGGAGGCGAGATCGTGGCTGACCAAGTCCGCCCGTCCGGCGAGCGCCGGGTGGAGTGGTTCCGGAAGATGGTCGAGATCCGGCTTTTCGAGGAGAAGGTCCAGGAGCTCTTCATGCAGGGCCTGATCCACGGCACGACCCACTTGGCCCAGGGTCAAGAGGCGGTGTCGGTCGGGGCGATCGGGGCGGCGCGTGACGATGATCCGATCACGATGACCTACCGAGGTCATGCCCAGGCGCTCGCGCGCGGGATGGAGGCTGAGGCGGCCTTCGCCGAGCTCATGGGTCGGGTGACGGGCTGCTGTGGCGGGGTCGGTGGCTCGATGCACCTGACCGACTTCAAGAAGGGGCTGATTGGCGCCTTCGCCATCGTCGGCGCCGGGCTGCCGGTGGCGGTCGGGGCTGGTCTCTCGGCCAAGATGCAGGGCCGCGATGCGGTCGCCTTGACGTTCTTCGGCGACGGAGCGACGAACATCGGCACCTTCCATGAGT
>JACDHQ010000574.1 GCA_013820975.1 Gemmatimonadaceae bacterium | reverse complement strand
ACGCTGGCGCAGCCGGGCACCGCTGCACCGGCAGGACTGATGATCAAGGTCGTGCAGGCCGGCAGGCTCCTCGAGGGCCAGGAAGGCAGGCTCGTCTGGATTGAGAACGTGATCGTCACGCCACCTACGATCGCCACGAGTCAGGCCGGTCGACGGCATCTCCGCTTCCGGTTGGCCGTCGATGGTGGTAGCTACGACTCGATCATGTACGCGTTCGACTGGAGCGACGTCGATCGGGACCGGCTGGCGACTGGTCGCGTACACCTGCTCGGCTTCTGGGACACCTTCCAGGGAGCGTCCTCGTTCGTGACGAAGTGGGTCGAGGAGGTCGATGGCCCCTACGGCACGACGGCCCATGCGCCCGCTCCGGCACACCCAGGATCGCCGCTCGTGATGATCGCCGACGCTCGGACCTCTGGCGTCGAGAAGTTCGTGTCGTCGAGTCTTCGGATGCACGCACGCTTCTCGTTCAGCGTCCCGGGTGACGCGTCCACCTACGCGGGTATCGTCTACGAAGGCGTCTGGACCTCCGACCTCCTCGACCGACTCCGCAGCGGCCGGGCAGATCTCATCGGCCGTTGGGACACCTCCGAAGCCGAACCGTATCTCGTACTCGAACGTGTGGGGGTGGAATGAACATGGCCATGGTCTTCGCGCCAGCCGATTTCGTCGTCGATCAGATCTCGTCGAAGCTCTTCGATGCACTCAAGTCTCTTCCGGATGACGTGGTCGTGCTCCTCGAGTTCCACTCGCCGGGACGGAAGAAGCGTCAGGTAGACGTCGCTGTCTGCGGCCCGAACGGTATCGACGTGCTCGAGGTCAAGAACATCACGCGTGGCACCGTCAAATCGAACGAGAACGGGGCCTGGGACATCGTCGAGGATAGCGGTGGCACGAAGCCCATGCGTCTCAACACGAAGAGCGGCAAATTCGAGAACCCGTACCAACAGGCGAAGAACACAGCGACAGATCTCGAGCAGGGCCTTCGCAACATCGTTCGCGGCTCACCCAAGGTCTTTCCTGCCGTCATCATTCCCGTAGGTCGACCCGCTGCACGGCTGCAGCAGTGTGGGTTCGTGAACGCGATCAACGGCGTGGAGAACTTGTGCCAGAGGGGTGGTCTCCGATCACTGGGATCGGGTGAAGATGGACCCTTTTCGTACAAGCGCCGCCTCGAAGTGGCCAACGGTCTGAAGCTCGTCGACGTGGGTGGAGGCATAGCGTTCGTGACGGGGCAGGTCATCGATGAAGCCGGTGACGGCGTACGTGGCGCGACGATCATGGTCGACGACACGGAGATTGCGACGGATGAAGCCGGCCGCTTCTCGTTCGCCACGATCGCAGGACTGCGGACGTTGACGGTCTCCGGTGGGGCACTCACTGGCGCCTACGAGTCCGATCACTCGTTCATGCAGGGCGACAACGCGCCGGTAGAGCTCCAGGTGCCGCTCGGCGCCGCTGCCGTGGAGTCGACCGATCCAGACGTCGTTAACCTGCTCGCCGACATCGCGCGCAGGCTCGACAGCGACCGCCACGATCGCGAAGCCGACAAGGCGGAGCGACAGCAGCTCCTCGAGCTCTTCACGGAGACGGCCGAAGGCTTCGCACGAGCACGGGAGGAGGTGCCCACAGCCCAGCTCCGTCCAGACGACATCGCCTCCCTCCTGTGCGTGCTGCAGGAGGTGCGCGAGGCACGAGTTCAAGAACGGCGTGGCGTGTCCGACGCCCTCACGTCCGCGACGATCGCAAAAGGAATGGAGCTGGTCCGTGCGCTCGACGTCGAGCGAGCGATTCGGCCCGCCGGCCACGGTCGTGCGCGTGGCGACATCACGATCACGTCACGTGCCGTCGCTCCGACACCCCCCCGGCCGGTAGCCGTTCGGACCGTCGCTACTCCCCGCACGGCCTCGACAACATATGTCACGAAGAGGGATCCCCGAGCCTTCCGCCTCGCCGCGACCGTCCTCGTCCTCAGCCTGTTAGTCGTCGGATCTGCCGTCGGATATCGCGCGCTGGTCGTGCCGACGCCGCCGTCGGGCGGGAAGACGACGGCAGCAGCGCCCGTGAGCACGCCAGTAACGCCGCTGGCGCGCTCCGCGCCCAGCACCTGGACGGCATTGCCGGGAACACCACTCGGCAATCCGAATCAGCCGGCTGGGTCGGGCGTCGCGCCACTCGATCGGGCGACGTGCCCCGCGACGCACCCCATCAAGGGCAACATCAACTCGCGAAGGGAACGGATCTTTCACGTCGTGGGCCAGCAGTACTACGATGCGACGCATCCGGCCGCGTGCTACGCGAGCGACGCCGATGCTCGAGCCGATGGGTTCCGCGCGAGCCTTCGTTGAGGGGAGGCTTCTAGCGTGCTGGGAGCTCCCAGCGGAGTGGTAGCGGCAGCGGAGCCTGTGCCTGC
>JACDHQ010000573.1 GCA_013820975.1 Gemmatimonadaceae bacterium | reverse complement strand
GGATTGTCTCGGTCACCCGCGGGGTCGCGCTGTCGGAGCACACTGGCGGGCAGCTCGTCGTGCTCGAGGGGTCGGGACATGCGCCGCAGGCGCGCGATCCCGTCAAGGTGAATCTGCTGCTGCGCGACGCCGTTCTGCCTGCGCCACACAAACAGCGGTGGACGCGCGGCCGGTCGCGGCGCAAGCGCGCTCTGTACGTCTCGTCACCGATCGGGCTCGGCCACGCCCAGCGCGACATCGCCATCGCGGACGAGCTTCGCAAGCTGCACCCGGACCTGGAGATCGACTGGCTCGCGCAGCACCCGGTGACGACGGTGCTGGAAAAGCGCGGCGAGCGCATCCATCCCGCGAGCGCACATCTCGCCAACGAGTCCGGTCACATCGAGAGCGAGTGCGCCGAGCACGACCTGCACGCCTTCCAGGCGATCCGCCGCATGGATGAGATCCTGCTCGCCAACTTCATGGTCTTCCACGACGTCAATCGCGACGAGCAGTACGACCTGTGGATCGGTGACGAGGCGTGGGAGCTGGACTACTACCTCCACGAGAACCCGGAGCAGAAGCAGACGCCATACGTGTGGCTCACCGACTTCGTCGGCTGGCTGCCGATGCCTGACGGCGGTGAGCGCGAGGCGTTCGTCACGGCGGACTACAACGCCGAGATGATCGAGCACATCGCGCGGTTCCCGCGGGTGCGCGACCGGGCGATCTTCGTCGGCAACGACGCCGACATCGTGCCGGACGCGTTCGGCCCGGATCTGCCGTTCATCCGTGACTGGACGAAGGAGCATTACGACTTCTCGGGGTACGTGACGGGGTTCGACCCCGCCGACTTCGCTGACCGCGCGGCGCTGCGGGCGTCGCTCGGTTACGCGCCCGACGAGCGTGTGTGCATCGTGACCGTGGGCGGCTCAGGCGTGGGGACACATCTGCTGCAACGCGTGATCGCCGCCTTTCCGGCAGCGAAGCGCCGCGTGCCGGCCTTGCGGATGATCGTCGTCACCGGTCCCCGGATCGACCCCATGACCCTGCCGCACCTGGAGGGGTTGGAGGTCCGCGCATACGTGCCCGAGCTGTATCGCCACCTCGCGGCATGTGATGTCGCGGTGGTCCAAGGCGGGCTGACGACGACCATGGAGCTGACGGCAACCCGGCGGCCATTCCTGTACGTCCCGCTCCGTCATCACTTCGAGCAGAACTTCCATGTGCGCCACCGTTTGGCGCAATACGGCGCGGGGCGCTGCCTGGACTTCGACACGGCCGACCCGGACACGATTGCGACCGCGATCGCGGAAGAGCTCGACCGCGATGTCGACTACCGCCCCGTCGAGACCGACGGCGCAGCCCACGCTGCGGCACTCATCGCCGAGGTGCTATGAGACCTTTCAGACTCGCGGACGCAGCGACGATGGTCACCGAGGGAGAGTTGGCCAGTGCGTCGACGCACCCGGTCGACGCGTACAGGGTGCAACGGCGAACCGTTCGCATCCTGGTCGCGGCGCAGATCCTCGGCGGCCTGGGCGTGGGAAGCGGGATTGCCGTCGGCAGTCTGCTGGTCGAGCAGCTGTCGGGTTCGGCCACGCTGGCAGGGCTGGCACTCACTGCGTCTGTGCTTGGCGGGGCGCTGGCTGCCGTGCCGCTGGCGCGACTGTCCCAGAGCCGTGGTCGGCGCTGGGGCGTCGGCATGGGGTACGCGACGGGTGCGGTGGGCGGTCTGCTGGTTGTCGTGGCGGCAGATGCCGGTGCCGTGTTGTTCGCTCTGTTGGGCATGACGCTGTTCGGGGCCGCTTCTGCCGCCAACCTGCAGGCCCGGTTCGCCGCGACGGATCTGGCTGCCGTTGAGCACAGGGCGCGGGCGCTTTCCATCGTCGTGTGGGCGACGACAATCGGCGCCGTCGTCGGACCGAACCTGGTGGAGCCGGCGGGGCGCTCCATGCAGGCCCTCGGCCTCCCCCCGCTCGCCGGTCCATTCCTGTGGTCCGTCGCCGCGTTCTCTGCGGGCGCTCTGATCCTGCTGCTCGCGCTGCGCCCTGATCCGTTGTTGTCGGCCCGCGCGCTGCGGGGTGCGGACGAGCCAGCCGACGCGAACACCTCGCTGCGGGCGGCCTTCGGCGTCGTGGCAAACGCGCCGCTGGCGCTGCTGGGCCTGGCGACCGTCGTCATAGCGCACTCGGTCATGGTCGGCGTCATGGTGATGACGCCGGTTCACATGAGCCGTGGCGGCACGGCCCTGAGAATCATCGGGCTCGTCATCAGTGGGCACATCGCCGGCATGTACGCCTTCTCACCGGTCTTTGGCTGGCTTGCCGACCGCATCGGCAGGGTGCCCGTCGTCGGCGTCAGCATCGGCTTCTTCGCCGGCGCCCTCGTCGTGGCCGGAACCGCCGGCGATCACGCCGCCGGCCAGCTCGGC
>JACDHQ010000080.1 GCA_013820975.1 Gemmatimonadaceae bacterium | reverse complement strand
GATGATCGTACACCGCGCCGAGGCCGTCGGCTCCGTGGCGTTGCAACGCAACCCACATCTTGAGCACGTCGGCGCGCCGCGAGCACTGCGCGCTGCGGACTCCCTGGTCCCAGTGGCGGTCGCCATCCGCGGCGTGAAACAGGTAGGGCGCCTGCTGCGCGAAGGCCCGCTCGAGCTCCTGCTCGTCGCGCACGAGCAGTGCGCCGGCCGAGAGCGGGAGGAGCATCATCTTGTGCGGATCCCAGGCGATGGAACGCGCGCGTGCGATCCCCTGCACGCGGTGGCGGTGCTGCGCCGAGAGCAGCGCGCTCGCGCCATGGCAGCCGTCCACGTGCAGCCAGATGTCGTGGCGGTCGCAGAGTGCGCCGATGGCATCGAGATCGTCGAACGAACCCATCGCAGTGCTGCCGGCGGTCGCGACGACGGCGAGCACGGAGCGCGACCCGGCCGCCAGCCGGGCCAGCAGTTCCTCCAACGCGGAGACATCCATGCGGTGGCTGCGCGACGGAATGACCATCACGTTGGCAGCACCGATGCCGATCGTGCCCGCTGCGCGCGCGACGGAATAGTGTGCGTGCTCGCCACAGATGACGACGGGGTGTGGGCCCGACATCCCGTCGCGCCATCCGTCGGGGAGGAGCCGGGCGCGCGCCGCGAGGAGGGCGGTGATCGTGGCCTCGGTCCCGCCGGAGGTGAGCGTGCCGCCGGCGCCCTCACCCCAGCCGGCAAGCTCCGTCATCCAGCGGATGACCCGGGTCTCGATCGCCGTTCCGGTGGGTGACATCTCCGCGACGGCGAGCGACTGGTTGAGTGCGCCGATCAGCGGCTCGGTCCAGATGGCGGCAGCGAGCGGCGCCGACACCTGGTGACCGGCGTACCGGGGATGGTAGAGGTGGTTGGCGTCGGCGACCACCTCGTCGCGCAGCCGTGCGATCACGGCCGATGTGGGCCGCCCGGTGCGCGGCAACGGCTCATCGAATCGCGCATACAACTCGCCTGCCGAACGCGCGGTGCTGACCCGGCTCTCGCGCGTGCCGGTGACGTGCAGGTAATCCGTCGCGATGGCGAGGAAGTCCGCGGCGACCGACGGGTCGAGGTCGGCCTCGAGCTGGGCGAGGATGTCGGTCGGCTTGGCGTTCATCAGGTAGTTGGAACGGTGCTGGGCTGCGAGGTCCGTGACGAGTTGGTTCTGCTGCGAGGGAGCAGGAGTCTCACCCGCTGAGCGGTATCGACATCAGCCGCTGGGACGTGCGGTTCTCAAAGGACCGGTAGGCCACGATCTCGGTGAATCGTGCGGGGCTCGTGACACGCATCGCCAGCAGCTCGCGCGACCGCTGTGGCGTGAGCTCGGGAAAGAAGCTCAGGGTCACGTGCGGCGTGAAGGCGAAACGCGGGGGCGCGTAGCGCAGCCCCGCAACGCGGAGGCGCTCGTGCAAGACGCGCACTGGTCCATGGGGGTCGAGGGGCAGGACCACCACGTTGGTCTGCATGAAGCGGATCGGCGGCTCGAGTGGAGCCTCGATCGGGGCACTGTCGGCAGCGATGGCCGTCAGTGTGGTGCGCAGCCCGGGAACGGGCGTGTCGCCGTCGAGCGGTCCCATTCCCGACGAGCCCGCGAGCGTGGCATGGGGCGGCCACCCACGGAACGACCGCGGATCGTACCGCTCCTGGATCGACAGCACCTGGTCACGCGCCGGCCCCTGCAGGGGCAGTATGAGGTAGATCCCCGATCGCATGCCGCAAAGGTAAGCGGCCCGCGCGGCTACCGGCCCGGCTGCGCCCGGTCGGCGCCTTGCCCTGTGTTTCGGTCGTCGCGATGCGGCTGGCGCTCGGCGTACCACCGGTTGGCGAGCGCCTCGAGCTCGCGCAACTCGAACGGCTTCGCGAACACACGGCGGTCGAGGCGCTCGGCGGCGAGCGTTTCGTCGAAGAGGTTGCCGGTGACGAATGCCACGCGTTGCGCGAGGTCGGCATCGAGTTCATCGATCCATCGATAGAGCTCGAGCCCGCTTTCCGCTCCGAGCAGGAGGTCGATGAAGATGCCATCCAGCGGCTCGGCCGAGATCACCTTCCGTGCGGCCTGGGCGGTTGCCGCGAGATGGACGACGTGACCCTTCCGTGACAGCCACAGCCGCACGGCTCGGCAGATCGCCTCCTGGTCGTCAACATACAGCACCGTCGCCATGCCGCCCCCCGGGCCTGTCACGTTCGGGACCGCATCTCCTGCGGGACCGCGGAAGTGATCGGTGCATACGGCAGGCCTGAAATGCATGCAAAACGGTGTGAGAATCGTCGGTTACGCCATGTGACGCCCCCGGCGTGCCCCCGCCCCCGCTTGCCGGGGCCGGGCGGGGGGTGCGATATACCCACGCATGCTGAACATCGACCTCTCCGGCCGCCGCGCCCTCGTCGCAGGCGTCGCCGACGATCAGGGCTTCGGATTCGCGATCGCCAAGTCCCTCGCCGAAGCGGGGGCGTCCGTCTCGGTCGCCACGTGGCCGCCGGCGCTCAACATCTTCATGAACCTGATGGAGCGCGGGAAGATGGACGAATCCCGCCGCCTCTCCACCGGCGAGCTGCTCACCTTCGAGCGCATCTACCCGCTCGATGCCGTCTTCGATTCGATGGACGACGTGCCGGACGAGATCCGGGACAACAAGCGGTATCGCGACCTTGGCGACTATTCGATCGGCGGAATGGCGGCGCGGATGGAGCAGGACTTTGGCGCCAGTGCGCTCGACATCGTCGTGCACTCGCTCGCGAACGGTCCCGAGGTGAAGAAGCCGCTGCTCGAGACGTCGCGAAACGGCTACCTCGCGGCGGTGAGCGCGAGCGCCTATTCGATGGTGTCGATGGTGCAGCGCCTGGGCCCGCAGATGCGGCACGGCGGGAGCTTTCTCTCGCTCACCTACATGGCCAGCGAGCGCGTGATTCCCGGCTACGGCGGCGGCATGTCGAGTGCGAAGGCGGCGCTCGAGAGCGACACGCGCACGATCGCGTTCGAGGCGGGGCGCAAGTGGGGGGTGCGGGTGAATACGATCAGCGCCGGCCCCTGGGCGTCCCGCGCGGCGAGCGCGATCGGCATCATCGGCAAGATGGTGTCGTACGTCGCCGAGAACGCGCCACTCACCGATCACCTCACCCCGGTCGATGTCGGCTCGACCGCGGCCTTTCTCTCGTCGCCGCTCGCGGCCGGGATAACCGGCACGACGGTCTACGTGGACAAGGGGTATCACGCCATGGGCATGGCCGTGGACGTCGGGGGCAGGGAGTAGCGCTACAGCGTCGTTGACGCCTTCAGCACGACGCTCCGCCCGGGGCCGAGCGCGAACTCCTTGTAGCGGCTCATGAAGCTGCGGTAGCGGGTGTCGAGCAGGTTGCGGATGCTCAGGTCGATGGTGAACAGCCCGCGCGGCACGACGCGAGCGAAGCCGGCACCGGCGTTCAGGATGGTGTAGCCCGCGGTGCCGACATCGCTCGGGTCGAGGCGCCGCTGGCGGGCGTTCGTCTCCCCGCCGAGCGAGAGGTACGGCTGACGCACGAGACCCGACGTGCGGCGCGACTGCACCCGGCCCCCGTACATCACGCGCAGTGGCGGGATGAAGGTGAGCGGTACCCCGCTCGTGGTGTTGTCGCCGCGCACGTAGTCCCCCGCCATGTGCAGCGTCACCAGGTCGTGCGGATGATACTGCACCGCCCCCTCCACCCCGGTCAGGCGCGCATTCCCCTGCACGACCTGCAGCGAGTCGAATGCGCGCGCGCCGGTGCCGAACGGGCGCAGGTAGATATAGTCGGACACGTGATTCACGAAGCCGGTCAGCTCCGCGGTGAGGTCGCTGCGCGTCACGCGAAGCCCGAGCTCCGTGTTGATGGACGTCTCCACCCCGAGCGACGGGTTGCCACGCTCGAAGGCGCGCGTGCCCTCGTGGAATCCATTCGCAAAGAGGTCGGGCGCCGCGGGCGCGCGAAATCCGCGCGCGACGTTGGCAACGAGGGCCACCGGCCCCGAGAGGCGGATGAGCGTGCCGACGCTCCCCGTCACCGCCGAGAAGTGGCGCCGCTGTGCCGGAACCCCGATCCCGGCATGCCCCTCGGTCGCGAGCGTCCGGTAGTCGTAGCGAATGCCGGCGGTCGTCCGCACGCGACCGTGGTCGAGCTGCTCGAACACGTAGACCGCCACGTTGCGCGTCCCGCTCGACGGAATCAGCGTCTCGGTTCCGCGATTCTCGAAGTCGCTCGTCATCGCCGACGTGCCGATCGTCCCGGTGAGCGCGCCGAGGGGCGCGTGATGCAGTTGTGCCGTGGCCGTCCAGTTGCTGACGAACAACCCGAGGTCCGCTTGGGATGCGGCGGCGTCCGCGAACTCGCGGCGGAAGTTGCGCTCGTGCCCACCGGTGGCGTGCAGCCGCCCCGCGGCGAGCGGCATCGTCATGGTGAGCGACGCACGGTGCGTCGCAATGCGCTGGAAGCCCGTGTACCCCGGGTTCGCCCGCGGGTCGTCGAAGATCTCGATGCGCTCGTCCCTGCCGGTGGCCCGGGCCTCGAGCGAACCCCAGCTCCCGCGATGGGCGATCGCCGCCTCGAGTGCGGTTGCCCCGTTCGTCGTGTTGTGCAGGGTACCCGCCGGCGTGCGCATGTCACCGCTGCCGCGCATGGTGACCGCGGCGCGCGCGCCGCTGCCGCCACGGGCACCCTCGACGAGGAGGGTCGCATCGGCCCCGCGGACGTTGTGGCTGTAGGCGCTGGTGACGCGGCCACGAACGAATGCCGGCACGTCGATGGCCTCGGGCACTTCCGGGGCGACGACGTTGATGACCCCACCGAGGGCATCGGATCCGTAGAGGACGCTCGCCGGTCCCTTGATGACCTCCACCCGCTCGGCGGTCGCCGTCTCGACGTTCGGCGAATGGTCGTGCCCCCAGGCCTGGGTCTCGGTGCGCTGCCCGTCGTCGAGCGTCACGACGCGGTAGTGGGTCATGCCGCGGATCACCGGCTTCCCGATCCCGGTCGTCATGCTGAGGCTGCGGATGCCGGGCACCTGCTCCAGCGTCTCACCGAGCGCGGCCCCCTGGGCGATGCGCAACTCGGGACCTTCGAGCACTGCGGTCGGCTGCGGCGATTCGCGCGCCGCAGTGGCACCAGGGGTTGCCGTCACCTGCACTGCCGCCAGTTGCACCCGCACCGGTCGCATCCGGATCTCGAGCGCGTGGGGAGCATCGCCCACGCTGACCCGTTCGACGTGCGGCGCCATGCCGACGCGCACCACGCTGATCGTGTACGTCCCCGGCGCGAGCGAGGCGAATGAAAACCGTCCGTCGGCGCGGGTGACGATCGCACGTCCGAGGACGGGGAGCGTGACGCGCGCATCGGCGAGCGGTGCCCCGGCGGTGTCGATGACGCGGCCGGCGAGGATGTGTTGCCCTCGCGGCGCCTGCGCGGATGCCACCTGGGGTGCCGCGAGCAGCGAGGCGAGTGTGACCAGTGCCGGGATGACAGCAGTAAGTGAGTGCATGCCATTACAGTAAGTTAGGCACTACTAATTTACAAGTTATGCCTTATAAACATCCCGGTCCATTGCCCGCCCCGGGGCGCCGATGCACCTTGGCAGGCGACGGTGCTTGCCTGGCGCGAGGGCACCGGCGAACGTGCTGCCGCCGAAGCGGGCGGGGCCGGCAAGGCTGTCCGAGCCTCACATCTCGATCGAGGTCGCCCAATGCCCACACCCCGTTTCGTCCTCCCTGGCCTCCTGACGGCTGCCCTCCTGCTCGGTGCCTCTCCCATCGGCGCACAGCGGCACTGCGCGCAATCGCGGGTGCCGGCGGAGCTGCCCGCCGTCGACGCCATCGTCGACTCGGCGGCCCTCGCCTCGCTGATCGCGGGGAGCGGTGCCGAAGGCGTGATTCGGTTCTCGATCGTCGCCGACGTCGGTGAGCAGGCGAGGGTCTTCTCCATTGCCAGCGGCGTCTCCCCGGCCACAGGGTGGCTCACCCCGAGGATTCAGGAGGCGCTCCGCCCGTCTCCCAAGTCCACGGTGGCTTGGGGAGTGCGCCTGACCGCCTCTGCCGATTCCACACCGGAGATCGCGCTGGAGCGAGTCGAGTACTGCCCGCCGCAGCCAAGGCCGAGCGGGATGGTGCAACGGATCACGATCGTGCAGGAGCCGGGCTCGCCGAGACCTCCGCGCCAGTGGCCCAACACCATCGTGCACATCAGTGCGGACGGCGATGTCCGGAACGTCACGTTCATGGGGTCGTCGAGCCGGGAGCTCGAGTCCGAACTGCGCCGCATCTCGATGAGCATGCGGTATCACCCCGCACGCATCGATGGCGTCCCCGTGGCGTCAACCGATACGATTCGCCGTCGCTGACCCCGATCACCTGAAGCAGATGCCCACATCGGAACGCCGAAACGTCCTCCCTGGCCTCGCCGGCTGGCTAGCCGTCACCGCCGCCGCCGCAGCGATCGGCGCGATGTCCTCGGTCCGCGCTCCGCAGTTCTATTCGCAGCTCACGCGCCCCGACTGGGCACCGCCGTCGTCACTGTTCGGCCCCGTGTGGACCGCGCTCTACACGCTGATGGCAATTGCCGCATTCCTCGTGTGGCGCGACCGCGGATGGCGCGGCGCGCGTGGCCCGCTTACGCTGTATCTCGTGCAGCTCGCGCTGAATGCCGCGTGGACATGGCTCTTCTTCGGCCTGCGGAGCGGGCCGGTCGCCTTCGCCGAGATTGTCCTGCTGCTTGCGGCGATCGTCGCGACGATGATCGGCTTCTGGCGGGTGCGTCCGGTCGCCGGCGCCCTGCTCCTTCCGTACCTCGCATGGACGTCGTTCGCCACCGCCCTCACCTGGGCGCTCTGGCGCGCCAATCCCGGAATCCTGTAGGTCGTCCTCCTCTTCGCCGTCGATGACCATACCGTTTCGTCCACCGCGGTTCGCCGCATCCGCATGGTCCGAGTTTCGCGCGTTCCTGATCAAGCAGAACGCGCTCGCGCTCGCCATTGGTGTCGTGATCGGCGCCGCCCTCAACGGGGTGGTGAAGTCGCTCGTGGACGGGATCATCATGCCGTTCGTCGGCTTGATCTCCCCGGCAGAGCGATACGCCGAGTGGACATGGATCGTCGGGGGCGCGGAATTCCTCCCCGGGCTCGTCATTGCGGCGGTCATCAACTTCTTCATCATCGGCCTCGTGGCCTGGCGCTTGACGAAGCTGCTCATCAAGCCGGAGAAGCCGGGACCGAGCGCCGCGACGCGCCCCTGTCCCCATTGCTACACCACCATCGATGCGCGGGCGACCCGCTGCCAGAACTGCACGAGCGAGCTCGCCCCCGCTGCAGCCGCCTGACAGCTGGCCCGCGCAGGGAGTGACTGGATGTCCAACGGAGCAGCCCCGCGCGCAACCGAGCTCGCCACCCTGGGTGGCGGGTGTTTCTGGTGCCTCGACGCCGTCTACCGCGAGTTGCGCGGCGTCGAGCAGGTGACATCGGGGTACGCCGGCGGCGACACGCCGGCTCCGACCTACCGCGAGGTATGCGGTGGCCGCACCGGGCACGCCGAAGTGGTGCAGGTGGAGTTCGATCCTGCGGTCATCCCGTACCGCCACCTGCTCGATGTCTTCTTCACCATCCACGATCCGACGCAGTTGGATCGCCAGGGCGCGGACGTGGGGACGCAGTACCGGTCGGTCATCTTCACGCACGATGCGGAGCAGGAGCGCGTCGCCCGGGAGGCGATCGAGTCCATGGAAGCCGCGCAGGTGTGGGATGCCCCCATCGTCACGGCCGTGCAGCCACTGCCGCCGTTCTTCCCCGCCGAGGCGTATCACCAGGATTACTACCAGCAGAACCCCGAGCAGGGATACTGCAAGGT
>JACDHQ010000572.1 GCA_013820975.1 Gemmatimonadaceae bacterium | reverse complement strand
GGCTTGTCCATGCCGGTCTCGAGGATCGCCTGGCCGTCGAAGTGGCTGCGCGTCCGGAACGGGATCGCCATCGCATGGATGACCGCGAGCTCGCCGGCGTCCCAGAACGTCCGCAGCGGCGCGAGCCCGGGCGCAAGGCCAAAGGTGTCGTCGAGCGGCGCCAGGTCCGGGGCCTCGAACGCCATCGCGCCGCGCAGCGACGCGTAGCCGGGATCGCCGTGGGGAACGACGGCGGCGAGGCCGTCCACGCCGCCGCGGAGGAGTACGAAGACGAGGCGGCCGGACTGGCGCACGTGGCCGAACACGACGTTCGGCAGCGTGAACGTCGCCATCCCGCCGAGGCACATCGTCCGGACGAATTCGCGGCGCTTCATGATGAAATCTCCCGGCGGCCCGTAAAGGGCCGCCCTGCCTGGCGGTCGGCAAGCGGCCGCCCTACCTCCATTGGAAAACCGGTCCGGCGAAGGCGAGCGCGATGCGCTCGGCCGGCTGAATGCTGGTGTCGGCGAGCACGGCGCGGAGTGGATCGCCCGGCGCGACGTCCACGACGTCGAGCAGCAGGCGCGGATCACGCCTGGCCTGCGCGAGGCGCCGGGCGAACGTGCGGGCAAGCTCGGCGCGGTTCAGCAGCGAATCCGGATCCGCCCACTCGGACGTGCCGTCGCCGAACCCCTTGGGCGACTGCGGCGACCAGAGCGGCTGGCGCAGCTGGCGGAGCATCGGCGCCACGGTGTCGGGCACCTCGGGGGAGTTGAACGCGCGGAAGACGGCGACCAGCCAGTCCTGCGGCGTGCGGAACTTGCGTGCGCCGGCGTCCCACGCCTCCGGCAGATCGATGAGCGCGGCCGAGACGGCGCGCAGGTCGCCATCGGTCTTGCGGAACACACCGGCGAGGCGGTCGACGGCCGCGGGCGGAGGCTCGTCGGCAACGAAGTGCGTCACCAATTTAGTCGCAACGAAGCGCGCCGTGGACTCGTGACGGCACAGCGCGCGAATGGCCTTCTCGCCTTCGGTCACTCCTTCGCTGTAGCGGGCCCCCAGGATGGTCTTCGACCCCGGTTCGTGGAGAACGGGGCGGAACACGAAGCCGATATCGCCGGAAGCGGCCACCGGGCGCTGGGGGGCCATGCCACGGCCGCGGCCGCCGCGCCCTCGCCCGGGCATCTGCATCGCCGGCTGGGCGGGCATGCCGGGGCCTCCGAGGCCGTCCACGGTCCAGCCCGTGAGCAGTTTCGACAGCTCCTGGACGTCCTGCTGCGTGTAGCCGCCGTCCACGCCAAGCGTGTGGAGTTCGAGCAGCTCGCGCGCGTAGTTCTCGTTGAGGCCGCGCCGGTTGTTGCCGCGACCGGCCCGCGCGCCCGTGGAACCTGGTCCGATTGATTGAAAATTGTCGAGGTAGACCAGCATCGCCGGGTGCCTGGCCGAGGCCATGACCATGTCCTCGAACCGGCCAAGCACGTGGGGCCGGATGGCGTCGCGTTCGTAGGCGCCGGCCAGCGGGACGACGAGCACCTTGGCGCCGCTCGCGATGCAGAGGTGATTGGACCAGAACGCGACGAGTCGCTCGACGAACGGCCGGTCGGTGCCGATGCGCGCCAGCAGGGTCGCCCGGGCGTCGGCGGCGGCGATCTGCGTGAGGCGCTGCCGGGCCTCGCGGCGCTTCGCCTCGTCCCCCTGCCCGGCCTCGCGAAAAGCGCGGAGTGCCTGGCTAATCGCCTGATGGGTCGAGGCTGGCGGTGCTTCGAGATCAGGCGGCCCGCCGTCCAGCTGCGACCGCAGCCAGGCTTGCGCGTCGGGCACACGCCCACGCTCGCCCGGCCTGGCCCCCAGCCCGAATCGGTTCAACGCCCTCAACGGCTTGTCCATGTCTGGCCTCTCTGGTCTGACGCGGTGTCGAGCTGAAGGGTTGATCGGGGGACGGGCTCATTTCAATCCCGCTGGGTCACTGCAAAATGGCAAGGGGAAGCAGCTTCTTCGTGCGTCCGCCGCACCCGCCTTCGCGCGCGAAGCGCTGCGGCGAGGCTTAGTGGTCCCGGACATAAGTACGGCGGCATTCGACCGCCGATGCATCCCGTCCCACGGCGTTGTTCGTCGGTCGAATACGCCCGGTATTCTCCCTCCTCACGCCTTGCGGGACGGGCGCCTCGACGGTCTCGATGCGTCGCCGTAATTATGCCCGGAACCACTTAGGTGACGATCCGCTCTGGACGGCTCGCCTGTCGCGCCGGTGCTCCTGATGGACGCGATTGCCCACTGGAGAGGACACTCGCGCAAGAATCAAGATCTGACCCCCCTCTTATACGCTGCGCGGTGGCGAAATGATTACAGCCGGGGATCGGGGACCGGCGCGCCTGCCACGGTGCTGTATCTCAGGGAATGGGCTTTCCCGCGTTGGGACGGAGCGCTGTCCAGTCCAGACC
>JACDHQ010000571.1 GCA_013820975.1 Gemmatimonadaceae bacterium | reverse complement strand
TCCTCGCGCCGTGGCCACCGCCATGGTGTTGCCTTCCGTGCGAATACGCGCCGTTCTGCAGCGTCGCGCCTCCGCTCGCGACGAACGAGCCAAGGTCGGCAACGTACATGTGTCAGCGTGCCCGCGGCGCCGAGCGCGACTGACCGCACCTGCTCCTATGCATCTGCCGCCTCCTCGACGGTGACCATGTGCATGCCGCAGTTGCTGTGTCAGACGAGTGCACCAGAATGACCTCGCTGTGGGCAACTGATACATACACGAATGTCCAGATTGGCTTGAGACGTGCGTATTCCCGCCTTCCTGAAGCTGGCTCAATGCAAGGACCATCAGCGTGAACTTCCACGTATGCCGCACGCCGTACATATCGCACAGCCGACGCCGTGAACCTGCAGGTACCAAACGACGCCTTCGATTGGGAACACCTGCGATGCGCCGGGCGCTTCACCACCGTGGACCGCGTTGTCACGAATGTGTTCGGAGCTGCTCGCGTCAACGACTAGCTCGTGTCGAGCTGGGCTGCGGAGATGCAAGCCCGCTCCTGAGCGCGATGTAATCGGCGCGCGGCAGCAGTGATTGCGATAGAAGTGGTTGTGGGTGTGACTCCTGATGCCGCCTGGAGCACATCCGATCATTAGCGCGGCAGATGAGGGAGGGTCGGAGGATGTTGTTGTCACGAGCGAGACTTACTGTGGTGCTGGGGGCCGTGATGCTCGCGGCTGCTGGCTGCAATGACGGGGATGATGCGCCGACGGGGCCACGGCTCGGGCCAGCGTCGCAGTTTCCGGTAATCCAGCTGCCGACGGGCTACACCATCGAGAAGGTCGTCGGCAACCTCACCTACCCCTCGGCGCTGACCTTCGATGACCAGGGCGTCATGTACGTCGCCGAGGCCGGCGGCGCGTTCGTGGACCTGCCCCCGGTCGCACGCATCATGCGCGTGCAGAACGGCACGGCCACGGAGTTCGTGCGGCTCGAGGATCGGGGGATCGCCGCGTCAGTGGTGGGGCTCACCTGGCACGCGGGCGCGTTCTACGTAACCCACCGCGACCCGGCGGACCGCACCGGCGCCGTCTCGCGTGTCTCGCTGGGCGGAGACATCACCCTCATCCTGAGCGGGATCCTCGACAGCCAGTCGGAGCACCAGGTCAACGACATCAAGGCCGGGCCGGACGGCATGATGTATCTGGCCGCCGGGCCCGCCACGAACGCTGGCGTTGTGGGGCTCGATCTCGCGCCGTTCGTCATGCGCAGTCCGAACGTGCGGCCGGTGCCCTGCCAGGACCTGGTGCTCGTGGGGATCAACTATCGCACCCCCGACTTCCGCACGGACGACCCGTCGGACGTGGCGGAGACGGGCGCCTACATGCCGTTCGGCACGCCGAGCACGCCGGGCCAGCGCATCTCCGGCTCCAACAAGTGCGGCGGGTCGGTGCTCGTCTTCGATCCGAACAATGCAGAGGCTACCGCGCGACCCTTCGCTTCGGGGCTGCGCAACATCATCGGCCTCGCGTTCAATTCAACGGGGCAGCTGTTCGGCGCCGTCAACGGCTACGACATCCGCGGCTCGCGCTCTGTGAACGACGAGTTCGACCCCGTCTACCGCATCCAGGAAGGAGCGTGGTACGGCTGGCCGGACTTCTCCGCTCGCTTCGAGCCCGCCACGGCCCGCAAGTTCGACGTCCCCGACGCGCAGCAGGCGCCCAAATTCCTGAATGGGCAGCCGCTGCCGCTCGACCGCCTGCACTTCGTGATCAATCATCAGGCGAGCAACCTGCAGTTGCCCGATCGCTCGGTGATCCACGGGTTGCATCCGATTAATTCGTCGCCGTCGGGCATCGACTTCGCGCCGAATACATTCGGAAGGTTCGGCGGGCAGCTGTTCGTAGCCGAGTGGGGCGACCTGGCGCCACCGACGAATCCTCTGCGCGATGGCCCGGCGGGCTCCCGCATCGCGATCGCGCTCGGCAACGGCCGGGTCGTACCGTTCATCCAGAATGCGAGGCCGGGCCCCGCCTCGGCGCAAGGCGCGCCGGGCATGGGTCTCGAGCGGCCGTTCTACGTGAAGTTCGGGCCTGACGGCGCACTCTACATCGTTGATTTCGGCGTCGCGCGCATCAACCCGGCGAGCCCGGGGACGCCGTACGAGTTTCCGCCGAGCACCGGTGCGATCTGGAAGGTCACGCGCACGAATCCCTAGGGCAACCGCCCGACGGGGAGAACAGCATCGCGGCGGCGACGGGTCGACGTCCGGTCCCTCGCCGCCGTGCCACGTTCTTCGCCGCAACCACATCGACAGATGGAGCACATCGAAATGAGCGACCTCGAATGCGCACGACCGGGTCCGCACGACCGGCAAACGTACCTGGCGAAGGATGACAGCACGGTGGCTTTCCCGCGCGGGCGCACCGCTCTGCTCATCAT
>JACDHQ010000570.1 GCA_013820975.1 Gemmatimonadaceae bacterium | reverse complement strand
GCACGGCCGAAGATCGACCGGGCATTCGTCACGCGCACCGTCGCCGGGCTTCGCCCCTTCCGACCGGCCGGCTTCCGCGTCGAGCTGGAATACATTCGCGATCGCGCGATCGTGCACAATTACGGCCATGGGGGGAGTGGCCTCACACTCGCCCCGGGGACGGCAGCATTCGCCGCCGACCTCGCCCGGACGACCGGTCATCGCCAGGCCGCCGTCATCGGCGCCGGTGCCGTGGGGCTGATGACGGCGCGCGCGATGCAGCAGCTCGGCATTTCGGTGACGGTGTATGGCGCGGCGGTGAGTCCCGCCACCACCTCCAACGTCGCGGGCGCGCTCTGGGGCGCCTTCTCGCTCGTGGACCCGGCCTGGGAGACGCCGGAAACGGGCGCGCGCATCGCCGAGGTCACTCGGCTGTCGCATCAAGTCCTCTCGGCGCTGCCCGCCGGCCGCTACGGCATACGCCGCATGCCGCTCTACCTCGTCGGTGAGTCGCCCGGGCTGCCATGGGAGATGACGCTCACCCCCGAGCTGTTCCAGGCGCAGCTGCTTGGGCCGGGCGAGCACCCGTTCACCACGCGCGGCGCGCTGCGGACATCATCGCTGATGATCGATCCCGACCGGTTCCTCGCCGCTGTCCACGATGACATCGTGGCCGGCGGCGGCGAGGTGCTCACGCGCCGGATGCTGTCGCTCGACGACGTGCTGTCGCTCCGCGCGCCGCTGATCGTGAACTGCGCAGGGCTCGGCGCGCGCGACCTGTTCGGCGACGCCTCGCTCGAGCCGATCAAGGGCGAGCTGGCACTCCTCGAGGACCAGCCGGCGATGGACTATGCGGTCGTCTCCCTCGACGAGGACACCTACGTGCTTCCCCGCGAGCGCGCGATCGTCGTCGGGGGCAGTCGCATCCGCGGCGACTGGTCACTGCACGTGCGCGAGACCGAAATCGACGAGATCCTGGATCGCGCGCAACGTCTCTGGCGCCGCGACCGCGATTGACCCGGCGCGCGCCGCCGGTCAGTTGCGCGTGCGCTCGAGCCCCGGGACGAAGATCTCGTAGCGCGACCCCGGGTGCCAGAGCACCCACCCCTTGTAGCCCGCGTCGTAGATCGCGCGCTTCTGCTCGATCACGTGCGTGTGATCGTACGGCGGCTGGCCGAGGTTGAACGCCTGGATCCACGGGCGCACATGCTCTGGTGCCGTGATCCCCAGCTTGTCGTTGCGACGCTTGGCCCCGTCGATCGCCGCCTTCATGATCTTGTAGGGCTCCGCGTTCGGTCGGTCGACGCCGTACGACCCACGCGGGTAGTGCGACGGATACGCCATCGGCAGCATCACGTCGGTGACGGGTGCAAGCCGCTCCCAGTGCTGCCCGATCTCGAGCGGGCCCTGCACCGTCGTCACGAGCCCGAAGACGTCTGCGGTCGACCGCACGCCCACCTTGTGCAGCCGCGCCTGGGCGAGCTTCAGGAAGTTCGCGAGGTTGTCGGGCTTCGACACCCCGTTGTCACCGGGGAAGACCTGCTTCGGCAGCCGGCTGTACGGCTCGGGGAAGCGGACGTAGTCCCACTGGATCTCGTCGAAGCCGAGGGCCACCAGCTCCTCGGCGACGCTGAGGTTGTATTCCCACACGTCGCGATGGTACGGATTCACCCACGCGTGGCCCTTCTCGTCCCGCCACACGCTGCCGTCGGGGCCGCGGATCGTCCACTCGGGGTGGAGTGCGGCCGCGTTGGGATCCTTGAACAAGACGATGCGGGCGATCGCGAGCACGCCGTGCGCGTGCAGGCTGTCGGTGAGCGCCTTCACGTCGCGGATCACGCCGTGTTCCTTGCTCAGGAACTTCTGGTACGCCGGATTCGCAGGGCGGTAGTTCAGCCCGAACTCGTCCTTCGCGTCGATAACGAGCGCATTCACCTCGGTCGAGTCGGCGACGCCGAGCAGCCACTGCATGCGCCGCGTGCTATGCGCCGCGAAGCGGTTCACGTACAGCCCCTTGATCACCGGCGAGCTGGCCGGGTTGCGCCACTCCGCGAGGCGCGCGGCATGTGGCCCGGTGTCTCCGCGCGCGGACGCGACCGCGGACGCGGGCGCGCGCGTCGTGTCGCCGACGGCGGGGAGTGACCCTCCGGCCGAGTCCACGATCGGTTGGGTGCCGCCCGGCGCTGCGACCGCCAGCGAATCCTGGTCACGGGCAGTATCCGCGCCGCAGGCGGCGAGCAGCAGGCAGGCAAGCGAGAGGAAGAGGGACGAACGGCGCATAATGGTGTTCTCTGTGTTCCGTCGTTGTGGCGTTGCATGGCGTCACGTGCAGGGCGACGTGGCGTGTCGCACATCGTCCCGGCCTGACCGGCTCCGAAGGCGGCCACAGGCCGCCCCTCCAAGTTAGCCGATAGCTGATAGCTGATAGCTGATAGCTGATAGC
>JACDHQ010000569.1 GCA_013820975.1 Gemmatimonadaceae bacterium | reverse complement strand
GCGGAGTTGCTTGGGCTCACCAGCGGCGCCACCAAGTCATTCCGCCTGCGATTCCCCGACGACTACTCTGTTGCGGAACTGGCGGGCACGGACGTCGATTACACCGTGACGGCGCACGACATCCGCCAGCGGGTGGTGCCGACTCTGGACGATGAGTTCGCCAAGGACATGGGCGAGTTCGACAGCCTCGACGCACTACGGGCGCGCGTGCGCGAGGACCTCGAGGCCGAGGGCCGTGAGTCGGCCGAGCGGCAGGTACGCACCGACGTGCTGAAGAAGCTCGCCGAGCGCGTGCCGTTCACGCTGCCGGCGTCGCTCATCGAACGGGAGATCGATCGCCGCATCGAAGAATTCGCACGCCGGCTGATGGATCAGCGCATTGATCCACGCCAGACCAACATCGACTGGACGGCGTTTCGTGACGCCCAGCGCGAGCCGGCGACCGAGGCCGTGGCCTCGGCGCTCGTGCTCGACGAAGTGGCGCGGCGCGAGGACATCGGCGTGAGCGAAGCGGACATCGACGGCGAACTCGAGAAGTACTCGGCACGGTCGGGTCTCACCGTGCCCGCCGTGCGCGCGCGGCTGGAAGACGAGGGCGCCCTTGGACGGCTGGCCGCCGGGCTTCGCCGCGAGAAGGCGCTCATGACCGTGATGGAGCGCGTGACCATCGTGACGGTGTAGCTGCCCGGCAGGCATCGGCCTTGCGGGCAACGCTACAATTGGCGGAGCGGGGGGCTCAATCGCCCCGGGCAGCCCCTCGCTATCCAGAAAAGCCGCGGTTGGCCGATAAGCCCTGATGAGAGGTACACTGGATCTGTTTTCACACCTGCCCGTTCCACGTCTTCCGACCAATATTCCAGTGAGTTCCCGAATGAACGCTGTTCCGCATAACCAGCTCGTGCCGATGGTCGTCGAGCAGACCAACCGCGGCGAGCGCGCCTACGACATCTATTCCCGGCTTCTGAAGGACAACATCATCTTCGTCGGGACGCCGATTGACGACAACATCGCCAATCTCGTCGTGGCGCAGATGCTGTTTCTCGAGGCCGAAGATCCGGACAAGGACGTCCTGCTCTACATCAACAGCCCTGGCGGGTCGATTACCGCGGGCTTTGCGATCTACGACACGATGCAGTTCATCCGCCCCGACGTCCAGACCGTGTGCATCGGCCAGGCGGCCTCGATTGCCGCGGTGCTGCTCGCGGCGGGAACCAAAGGGAAGCGCTTCTCGCTGCCCAACGCCCGCATCCTGATTCACCAGCCGTGGCTGTCGGGTCTGGGCGGCCAGGCAACCGACATCGATTTGGCGGCGAAAGAAATTCTGCGCATGCGCGAGCGCATCAACGAGATTCTGGTGGACCACACCGGGCAGGACACCCAGCGTATCAAGACCGACACCGAACGTGACTACATCATGTCCGCCGAGCAGGGAAAGACCTACGGCATCATCGACGACGTGATTCGCAAGCGGGTCTGAGCGGGAGCGAACGCCGGCCCGCCGTCAGGAAGGTGGCGCGCGGCGGGACTCGAAGGCAGGCCGCGGCTGAGAGAAGGTAGGCGCGGCTGAGAATCGGGTGTAACCTAGAGTGCGGCCCCCCCGACGCGGGGACTGTGCGCTGTGGGGTGCCTGCGGGGTCCCCGACGCGCGGACTGTGCGCGGTGGGGTGCCTTTACCGGGAGCTAAGAACCGAATGGTCAAGAAGACCGGAGACAGCGGCGAGATTCTTCGCTGTTCGTTCTGCAACAAAGACCAGAACGACGTCAGAAAGTTGATTGCCGGACCCACCGTCTTCATCTGTGACGAGTGCGTCGAAGTCTGCAACGACATCATCGCCGACGACAATCGGTTCGAGAACCGCGGTGTGCGCGCCTCGCTGCCAACCCCTCCCGAAATCAAGAAGTTCCTCGACGAGTACGTCATCGGCCAGGAACTCACCAAGCGGAAGCTGGCGGTCGCGGTCTATAACCACTACAAGCGGCTCGAGATCCAGAAGCAGCCGAAGAGCCGCAACGACGTCGAGCTCACGAAATCCAACATCCTGCTGATTGGCCCGACCGGCACCGGCAAGACGCTGCTGGCGCAGACGCTCGCCAAGCTGCTGTCAGTGCCGTTCACCATCGTTGACGCCACGACGCTCACGGAGGCGGGCTATGTCGGCGAGGATGTCGAGAACATCATCCTCAAGCTGCTGCAGGCCGCCGGCGGCGACATCGAGAAGTGCCAGCAGGGCATCGTCTACGTCGACGAGATTGACAAGATTGGCCGCAAGGACGAAAACCCGTCGATCACGCGTGACGTGTCCGGCGAGGGCGTCCAGCAGGCGCTGCTGAAGATCCTCGAAGGCACGGTCGCCAACGTCCCGCCCCAGGGCGGGCGGAAGCACCCGCACCAGGAATTCTTCCAGATCGACACCACCAACATCC
>JACDHQ010000079.1 GCA_013820975.1 Gemmatimonadaceae bacterium | reverse complement strand
CGGCCCGAGGACGGCACCGGGCTCGGCCTCTCCATCAGCCGCAACCTCGCGCGCGCAATGGGCGGGGAGCTGACCGTCGAGAGCGAGGTGGGTGAGGGCTCCGTCTTCACCCTTCGCCTGCCGCGCGCCCCGTTGGTGACTCCCGAGCTCCCCATGCCGGGAATTCCCGCACAGGTCTAGCGGCCGCGACGATCACGCATCCCTCGCGCGGGACGATGCGGGTCCGCGTCGATGCCGATGGCCGGTTGCTCGGGCTCGATGCCGGCGAGACGACCCGGAAGCTCGTCGTCGAACGCCGTCCGTGGATGGCGCTCGATGCCCTGGCGCGCCGCTGGTCCGCGGCGGATGCGGCCGGCCAGGCCGGCGTGCGCTGTCCGGGCGCGACACTGCGCGCGGCCATCATCCAGGGGGTCGGGATGATGGTGGACTACGGCTGGCCGTGGCGCCATTCGCCTGCAGTGCCGACGACGAGATGGTCATTCCGTTCGTCGTTCGCTGAGCACGGGCTTAACTTCCGGGCTGGTCACGCCAGCCCGGAACCGCATGCGCCATCGATTCAGCTTCCTGCTCGCCGCCGCACTCGCCCTGGGCGTCCAGGGGGCATGCACGCCAACCCCGCCGCTGCCGGCGGGGCGCTACAACGGCATCGAGCTGAAGCCGGCGAAGCCGAAGCACGACTTCATCCTCGCCGACACCGAAGGACGGCCATTCGCGTTCCGGCAGGCCACCGACGGCCAGGTGACGCTGCTGTTCTTCGGCTACACCGCGTGCCCCGACATCTGCCCCGTGCACATGGCGAACATCGCCGCGGTACTCGACCGCCTTTCCCCTGGTGAGCGCGCGCGCGTGAAGGTGGTGTTCGTCTCGACCGATCCGGATCGCGACTCCGCCGATCGCCTGCGCACCTGGCTTTCGCACTTCGACTCCTCCTTCATCGGCGTGCGCGGCCCGATTGCGGACGTGAACCGCATCGAGCAGGAGTTCGGCCTCGCGGCCTCGTTCAACGATGCCGAGAGCGCTGCCGACACGGCCTACGGCGTCGGGCACGCGGGGCAGGTGCTCGCCTTCACTCCCGACGACAGCCTGCGCGTGATGTATCCCTTCGGCACCCGCCAGCAGGACTGGGCGAAGGACCTTCCGCGGCTCATCGCGTTCGGCGCTCCATGATGCGGGCCACGGTGCTCGCGCTGCTGCTCATGGTATCCGCCTGCTCCCAGGGCGGCTCGGGCGCGTCGGACACGGGGCCGGGGGCGCCTGACGCCGTGCGCCGGGGGGATCTCGAGGTGATGAACATCGTCGCGCCGGCGCCGGCGCCCTCGGCGGACAGCACGAGCACGGTGGCAGCGTACTTCCAGGTGATGAATCGCGGCTCCGAGGCCGATACGCTGTACCGCGTCGAAGCCGCTGACGGCCGCCCGTCGATGCACGACCAGGCAGTGCGCGGTGCGCGGCAGGCGATGGTTCCCATTCTCGACGCCGTGCTGCCGGCCGGCACGATGCTCCGCTTCGCCCCGGGTGGGCGCCACGTGATGATCGAGGGCGTCCGGCGCCCGCTCGCGGCTGGCGACTCGGTGCCGCTCACGCTCTACTTCCGCCGCGCGGGCAGAATTCCAGTGACAGCGCGTGTCGTCGAGTACGCGCAGCTCGAGGGCGTGCTGGGGAAGGGCGCCGACGCGCATGCCGGCCACTAGCGGCGCGCGCTGATGCAGTGGTGGTGTTCTGCGACCGGCGAGCCGTGGACCTGGGCGTGGCAGGCATATCCGGGGGTCTGGGCCTTCGTCGCGCTCACCGCCGTGGCGGCGTGGCGGCTCATGCGCCGGGCGCAGCTCCGTGTGGGGCAGCGGCTATCGGGCATCGCGGCGATCGCCTTGCTGTGGCTCACCCTCGACTGGCCGGTGGGCCCGCTGGGCACCGGCTATCTCGCCTGGGTTCATGCGCTGCAGTTCGTGTCGCTGGCCATGGTCGTGCCGCCGCTGCTGCTTCATGCGCTGCCGCGCGAACGCATGCATGCCTGGATCGGCACGCGACCGACTTTGGGACTGGCGATAGCCGCGACAACGCAGCCGCTGTTGGCCGCCGTCCTGTTCACGCTGACGATGGTCGTCACGCACGTCCCGCGCGTCGTGGACTCCGTGATGCAGTTCCAGCTCGGCGCCTTCGTGCTCGACATGGCGTGGCTGGTGTCGGGGCTCGTGTTCTGGTGGCCGATCGTCGTGCGGTATCCGGAGCGGGAAGGGTTCAACCCCATCTTCCGGATCCTCTACATCTTCCTCGGGACGCAGGCGCACCTGTTCATTGCGATGTGGCTGCTGCTGTCGAAGTTCCCCGTGTACGCGACCTATGAGCTCGCGCCGCGGGTGACGTCGCTCTCGGCGCTGCAGGACCAGCAGGTGGCTGGGGGCATCATGATCGCGGTCGCGGAGCCCATCGTCTTCGCGTTCATCGCCGTCGTCTTTTTCCGCTGGGCGCGGGAACAGCAATGAGGGATGAGGGAAAAGGGGTGCGGGAACGGCGATGAGGGATGAGGGAAAAGGGGTGCGGAAGTCGCCGCCGTCCCCGCACCCCTCGTCCCTCATCCCTTGTCCCGAAGAGGCGCCGGTCGGAATCGAACCGACGATGCGGGATTTGCAGTCCCGAGCCTTACCACTTGGCTACGGCGCCGTACGAAGCTCCAAGTTATTGCCCGGGGCCAACTTCCTCAAGGCAGCGGCGGCGGCCCGGGACTTGAACGTTCCGCCGGCGATGCCACATCGCACCGCACCCGCTTCGCGCCGCCCCCCCCGCCCCCCCCGCAGCGAACGCCGCGAAGGGACGCGTGGCCACTGGTCGCTGTTCTGGAACCTCGTCTTCGGCGCCCTTCGCTTCATCGGCAAGCGGGCGCACGGATTCTACACGACGGTAGGCCTCTTCCTCCTCGCTGGCGTGCTCGTCGCGATCGGCGGGGTCATGCTCTTCGTCCGCCTGGCCGGATCCGTCCGCGAGGGCGCGACACAGGCCTTCGACGAATCGGTGATGCGCTGGGTCGGCGCCAATCCACTCCGGGAGACGCTGCAGCCGGTGATGGTCGAGATCACCATGCTCGGAACCGGCAGTGTCGTGATGGCCGTCGTCGTGGTGTCCGGACTCTTTCTCTGGCTGACGCGACACAAGCACTCGGCGGTCCTGCTCCTGGTCGCCACGTTCACGGGACTGGTCCTCAACAACGTGCTGAAGATGGGGTTCGACCGGCCGCGCCCGCGCCTGTTCGAATGGGGGACGCACGCGATGACGTCGTCGTTCCCGAGCGGGCACGCGATGAGCGCAGCGACCGTGTACGTGACGGTGGCCTATCTCGCCGCCCGGCTGCAGCGCCGCCGATGGGCCCGTTGGGCGACCGTCATTTTCGCCCTGATGGTAGTGCTCCTGATTGCGGCGAGCAGGGTGTACCTCGGCGTGCATTATCCGTCTGACGTCGCGGCCGGGGTCATCCTCGGCACCGCCTGGGCAGGGTTCTGCATGGCGATGCTCGAGGCGATCCAGCTGTTCGCGCGGCGCGCCGGCACGGTCGCCCAGCAGGCCCAGGAGGAGCCAGCTCCGGGTGGGCTCTGAACCGCCGTATTATGCCATATGTTGGTGGATTGGCGCATATTTAGCATTCATTTGTCCATAAACAGCCACTTTTGATGGAATTTTTTGCTCTTGCTGCACTTTTCTAGGTACGACGAGTAGATTCGCCCTGATGTCGGCGCTCCCTGCTCCCGCCCTCCGTCCCCAACCGATCCAATGACTGCCCCGTCCTCACGCCGCCTGCTGCTCCGCGACATCCCCGGCCGCTTCACCCATGTCAACGGGGAGGCCGCCGCACCCGATCCCGTCCCCACCTCCGAGTACTTCGGGGTCAACGCCTTCGGCGCCCGGCAGATGCGCGACAAGCTGCCGAAGCAGGCGTACAACAAGCTCAAGGAGGCGATTCTCCTCGGAAAGAAGCTCGACATCGAGATCGCGCCCATCGTCGCCCGCGTCATCCGCCAGTGGGCGCAGTCGCACGGGGTCACGCACTTCACCCACTGGTTCCAGCCGCAGACCGGCCTCACCGCCGAGAAGCACGACGCCTTCCTCACGTTCGACGAGGACAAGCAGCCGATGGAAGCGTTCACCGGCGCGCAGCTCGTGCAGAGCGAGCCGGATGCGTCGAGCTTCCCCTCGGGCGGGCTGCGCGCGACGTGGGAAGCACGCGGCTACACGGCGTGGAATCCGGCAAGCCCGGTGTTCATCGTCGAGACGGCGGGCACGCGGACGCTCTACATCCCCTCGGTTTATGTGGGCTACAACGGGGAGGCGCTCGACGAGATGACGCCGCTCCTCCGCAGCTCCGACGCGCTGTCGAACAAGGCGCGCAAGCTGCTGGAGCTGCTCGGCGACGAGGGGGTGTACCGCGTCACGACGACGCTCGGGGTGGAGCAGGAGTACTTCCTCATCGACCGCGGCTACTTCGCCATGCGCCCCGACCTCGTGATGGCGCGCCGCACGCTCATCGGCGCCGAGCCGTCGCGCGGGCAGCAGCTCGAGGATCACTACTTCGCGGGCATTCCCGAGCGCGTGCAGGGGTGCATGGCCGAGGTGGAGCGAGAGCTCTACAAGCTCGGCGTGCCCATCGTGACGCGGCATAACGAGGTCGCGCCGTCGCAGTACGAGATGGCCCCGATGTACGAGGACACCGACGTCGCCGTCGACCACAACCAGCTCGTCATGGCGACGCTGCGGCGCATCGCGGAGCGACACAACTTTCACGCGCTGCTCCACGAGAAGCCGTTCGCCGGCGTCAACGGCTCGGGCAAGCACTGCAACTGGTCGGCCGCGGTCGCGGCCACGAATCCGGAGATCGACGGGGTCAACCTGCTCAAGCCCGGCACCACGCCGCATGCGAACCTGCGCTTCATGCTCTTCCTCGCGGCGGTGCTCAAGGGAGTCAACAAGCACCAGGGCCTGCTGCGCGCTTCGGTGGCGGGATCGGGAAACGAGCACCGGCTCGGCGCCAACGAGGCGCCGCCGGCCATCATGTCGGCCTTCGTCGGCGCGGCGCTGACCGGGATGATCGAGGAGATCATCGAGGGGCGGAGCCCCAAGAACGCAGCGCAGGCGATGCTGCAGCTCGGGGTCGAGAAGCTGCCCGAGATCGCACGCGACAACACGGACCGCAACCGCACGTCCCCCTTTGCGTTCACCGGCAACAAGTTCGAGTTCCGCGCCGTGGGATCATCGCAGTCGATCGCGTTCCCGGTGACCGTGCTCAACGCCGCCGTTGCCGAGGCGATCGACGAGCTCACGGTCGCGCTCGAGAAGGAGATCAATGGCAAGGGCTCGGTGGACGACGCGGTGCTCCGCGTGGTGCGCGATGCCTTCAAGGAGTCGTCACCCATCCGCTTCGAGGGCAACGGCTACTCCGAGGAGTGGGTGAAGGAGGCAGCGAAGCGCGGCCTGCTCAACCTTGCAGGCACCCCCGACGCCCTGGCGCAGCTCAACACGCCGCATGCGAAGCAGCTCTTCTCGTCGCTCGGCGTGATGACCGAGGCGGAGCTGGAGTCCCGCTACCACGTGCGGCTCGAGCGCTACGTCAAGGACATCCTCATCGAGGCGCACACGCTGCGCGAGATGGTGGACACCTTCGTCGTTCCCTCCGCGCTCACCTACGCCGGGATGCTCGCCCAGTCGGCAGCGGCGGCGTCCACGGCGGGGATCAAGACCGTCCCCCACGTCGCCGAGGCCAACCGCATCGGCGAGATGATCGAGCAGCTCGAGCAGCACCGGACGGCACTGCGCCAGGCATGCACGAAGGCCGGCGGGATGCACGACGACCCCGAGCAGCTCGCGCAATACCTCACCGCCGAGGTTCGCGACATCATGCTCGAGGTGCGCAACTGCTGCGACGTGCTCGAGATGGCGCTGCCCGACGAGAGCTGGCCGCTGCCGAAGTACCGGGAGATGCTGTTTCCGGTGTGAGATGCGAGATGCGAGATGCGAGATGCGAGATGCGAGATGCGAGATGCGAGATGCGAGATGCGAGATGCGAGATGCGAGATGCGGGATGCGAGCTTGGTTCATCTCGCATCTCGCCTCACCTCGTCTCCTCCAATGTTACGGCGCGCCGGCCGGCTATCGGGAGATCAGAAGCAACGAACGGCGGATTGCAAGTCGATGGGCAGTCCGGTCTGTCCTCGCATCCGCTCGGACATTTTCCGAATCCTGGACGTCGTTTGCGCGGAAGGTCTGATCTCGGGCAACGCGATGGCAACGCGTCCACTCTGGCAGCCATTGATCGGAACCCCGTGCTCATCGAGCCCGCCTCCGAGGTCGGAATCCTTTACGGAGGCCACGGGATGGAGAAGCCGATACAGCGAAACAAGTGCGCTGAACCGGGTCGATTCCGATGCGGCAGGATCCTCTGCAATGGTCATCAGAGCGTAGACGACAGGCCCGTCAGGCGAATCCCACAGATACCAGGTGGCAGCGCGATTCAGCGGATGTCCTGGGCGCGCCTTTACGGCAAGGAGCCCTGTGGCGACCGCCCTCTCACCCTCCTTTCCGCAGGTCCGGACCGACTGTAAAGGCGCGTAGGCCAACTGGTGTCTCGTCACCGCGCGCTACACGGGCCACGATCACGGAGCAATCCTCGGCCTGGGACTTTCGGACCTGGACTGTTTGCGCATGGCTCGCGGTAGAGTTGCCTATGAATGTCGCAACAATGAGGCATGCCATTCGTGCAGCCGGAGTGTTCATGGAGAGCGGAGTTTGCATTGGAGCCCCTGTGGTGCATACCATTGCTCATCCCTACTCGGACTGAGGGATGCCGGCCCCGCGTCAGCGCTCCGGCGACTTCGTGGTTCGGATGGAATCGGGGCGCTCGCGAAGCGCAAAGGTGAGCTCCCTCTCCTCACCGGCACGCCGCACCCGCAGGCGAACGGGCATGCCTGCCTCCAGCTTCCCGAGCAGCGGCGGTTTGCGTGCGTCGCGGTCGTTCACACGTACGAGCACGTCGCCCGGGCGCAGCCCGGCGGCGAGCGCAGGTGACCCGGGCACCACGGAGGTGATGCGAGGATAGTCGCGCGCCTGCCATTCCCCCCGTGCATTGCGCGCGAGTCCTTCAGCCCATTCATATGAGAAGCCGGTCTCCACGTTCGTCGTCGCGGACGCGCCGAGCGTGCGCTGTGCCCAAAGTGTGGATGGCAGGACCGTCGTGATCAGGATGATGGCGATCAGGAACGGACGCATTCGGAATTCTCCAGGTTGCGTTCAGCGATGACGATCGGCACCGAGCGAATCGTGCTGCGCACGGGCTAGGCCGCGCACGCTCGGCCACCATAGCACGCCCGTCTCCGCCCCGTCAACAGCCAAGTCGGCGCGCCACGCGGCGTGACGGACCCAGCGATGCTGGGCCCGCTTGCCGAATGATGAAGGTCATTGTTTCATGACAGTCACGGACCGACGACCCGCCTGCGACGCCGCAACGGGATCGGCCGGATGCCTTCGCGGAACGAGGGTGGCATGCGCTCCGATCATCACGCACCGTCTCGACGGCTCCCGGCGGCGATGTCCATCCTCGGCGCCTTGCTCGTCGGGGCCGCTGGTGCTCCCGCGCAACTTCCGTCGACGCTCGAGGTCCGCGGCCGAGTCCTCGACGAGGGAGGCAGCCCCGTCCGGTCTGCCGTTGTCGCGCTCGCGGCCGTCGGAACCGATACCGGGTCGCGCAACACGCGAACAGACAGCGTCGGCCGGTTCAGCATCCGGGCGCCCGGCGGTCGCACCTTCGAGCTCCGTGCGCATCGCATTGGATACTATGCGTTCGCGACCCTCGTTCGGTTCGACTCCGACAGCAGCATGGTTTATCGCGAGCTGACGCTCACGCGGGCCGCAGT
>JACDHQ010000078.1 GCA_013820975.1 Gemmatimonadaceae bacterium | reverse complement strand
TCATTGGCCCTGAGTGCCGGCGTCTCCCAGGAACCGCTGCACCTCCGCGACGACCGCCCGCGGTTCGCAGGGCTTGGCCAGGTAGCCGTCGCATCCGACCTCCATCGCCTTTTCGCGGTCCGACGCCAGCGCGTGGGCCGTCAGGGCGATGATCGGGATCTTCCGCGTCTCCGGATCGTGCTTCAGCACCTGCGTGGCTTCCCACCCGTCGATGATCGGGATCGAGATGTCCATCAGGATCAGGTCCGGCTTTTCCGACCTGGCCTTCGCGATTCCTTCCTCGCCGTTCAGTGCCTCGATCACCGAGTAGCCGAAGTGCCGCAGGATCGTGGAATAGACGATGCGGTTGTCTTCGTTGTCCTCGACGAGCAGCACGCGCTTGCCATTCGGGGTCATTGAACCTGTGCGCCAACGGCGCGGAAAGGCGGTGGGAAACAAGCAGTTACGGGACGACCGAAGCAAGAATCTTACCAGCAGACGGAGCGTTAGCATGGCATACGTGCGTGGCGGGCAGCAGGCATCGGGGACCGCGGGCACCGCGGGCATCACCGGCGGGGCGGGAACTACGCGCCGGCCGGGAGACCCGCTCGACCGGTCCCCCCTTGGCGCCATTGGCCAGGTTCCCCCCGGGTCCCTCCTCGATGACGACGACGAGGACTTCGACTGGGACCGCGTCGGCGTCTTCGGCGCCGGAATCGTCCTGGGCGCCCTGGTCGGCGTCGCGGTGACCCTCTTCACCGCACCGCTGAGCGGGGCCGATGCCCGGCTTGCCGTGCGCAAGCGGGCCCGTCACGCCGTCTGGACCGGGCGCGACGCGTGGGAGGACCTGCGAGACGAGCTCGCGACCGCGACCGCACGCAAGAAGAAGCAGCTCCGGCGCCGCCGGCGCCGCGTGCGTGAGGTCTGGGACGACGGCACGCTCGTCTGATGCAGGACGCCCCCGGCCGTTGCGGCCGGGGGCGTCTTGCGTGTGTCGCGGCTCGCCTTTCAGTTTCGCGTTTCGCGCTGCGGCTTCCTGCTTGTACTTCGCGTCGTTCAGCTCCGTCGCCTGCATGCGGGCGATCGCGGCAAGGCAGCGACGTTGCCGCCCGCACGCGCACGGTCGGCAGTGGCAACGTGCGGAGCTGCCGGGGCTGCCGGAGCTGCCGGGGCGGCCACCGTGACGGGCAGCTTTGGCAGCTTTGGCAGCCGGGCGACGGTACGGCCGGACGGCGTTACCGGGGGGAAGCGACCGGCACCACCTTGGATTTACCACGAACGACAGTCAATGATCGCACAGGGGCTCATCGCGCGGAAACGGGACGGCGGACGAATCACCGCCGAGGAGTGGGGCGTCTTTGCGCGAGGCGTCGCCTCGGGCGAGATCGCCGACTATCAGGCGGCGGCGCTGCTGATGGCGGTGTACCTGAACGGCCTCGACCGCACTGAGACCGCGGGCCTCATGGACGCAATGCTCCAGAGCGGCGACCGCCTCGACCTCGCGTCGCTCGGCGTGCCGCGAATCGACAAGCACTCGACCGGCGGCGTCGGCGACAAGGTGTCCATCCTGCTCGCACCGATCATCGCGTCCCTGGGCGTGGCGGTTCCGATGATGTCGGGACGCGGGTTGGGCCATACGGGCGGCACCCTCGACAAGCTCGAGGCTATCCCGGGGTTCCGTACCGACCTGTCGCTCGATGAGGCCCGCCGGCAGGTGGAGCGGCTCGGCTGCGCGCTCATCGGCCAGACGGGTGAGATCGCTCCGGCCGATCGCAAGCTCTATGCGCTGCGCAACGCGACGGCGACGGTGGAGTCGATCCCGCTGATCGCAGCGAGCATCATGAGCAAGAAGCTCGCGGAAGGGCTCACGGGACTCGTGCTCGACGTCAAGCGGGGCTCGGGCGCCTTCCTCCCTGAGCTTGAGCGGGGGCTCGAGCTCTCGCGTACCATGATCGAGCTCGGGACCGACCGCGGCTGCCCGGTGACGGTGCTGGTCACGGCGATGGATCGACCACTCGGGCGCGCCTGCGGCAATGCGCTCGAGATCGAGGAGTCGATCATGGGCCTCCGCGGCGAGGGGCCCGACGACCTCATGGCCGTCACGTACGCCCTCGGCGCCGAGATGCTCCTGCTCGCCGGTGTGGCGTCGTCGCGGGATGATGCCGTGCACCTGCAGCAGGAAGCGGTGGCGTCGGGCAAGGCCGCCGCGAAGCTGCAGGAGATCATCGAGGCACAGGGCGGAAACCCGGGCGTGGTGGACGATCCCGCCACGCTGCCGCAGGCGGCGCTGGCGCACGTGGTCGAGGCCGCGCGCGAGGGCGTGATCGCTGCAGTCGAACCACGCGGGATCGGCGTGGGCGTGGTTGCGATGCGTGGCGGGCGCACGCGCGTGACCGACGCGATCGACCCGGCCTCCGGCTATGTGATCACCGCGCGGCCCGGTGACCGGGTGGAGCGCGGCACGCCGCTCGCGACGGTCTATGCGTCCGATGAAGAGTCACTGCGTGCGGGCACGTCGGCACTCCTGCACGCGATCCGCATCTCCGACACGATGGAGGCCACACCGCTGCCGCTCATCTCGCACCGCGTGACGAGCGAAGGCGTGGAAACGCTGGCGTCAATGCAGTGATCGGACGCGGGATGCCGTCATCCCAACCGCGATCTCACGATTCGGTTGCGGCACGGCTCTTCACATACGAACATTCCAGATCGATCGGTCGCGTGAGAGACTAGCCCTGAACCTGAACTCGAGCTGTGATTATGCCTCCTCGAATCGCGAAATTCGCTGGCCTGGGTGCCCTCGGCGCCGCGGCGGGACTCCTGCTCCTGCCTATCCTGTTCGCGCTCCTCACACGCCCGGGGCAGTACGCGGGGATGGATGCGCCCAACCGCGCGCTCGCGTGGCTCGCCGTTGCCGGCGTGATGATCGCACTCGCTCTCGTTCATGTGCTGCTCGGCCGCCAGCTCATGGCGCTCTCCCGCGGCGACCGCGACCAGCCCTGACGCCGCAGCAATCGTGCATACGCGGCGCATAGGCTCGCTCGACGTCTCTGCCGTCGGGCTGGGGTGCAACAACTTCGGGTGGCGCATCGATGAGCAGGCGTCGCACGCCGTCATCGACGCGGCGCTCGCAGCTGGCGTGACCTTCTTCGACACGGCCGACATGTACGGGGACGGCCTGAGCGAGGAATACCTCGGCCGGGCATTGCTGAGGCGCCGCGGCGATGTCGTGATCGCGACGAAGTTCGGCCATCGCTCCGGGCATCCCGACCGTGGCGCGCATCCCGCGCACATCCGCCGCGCCGTGGAGGCGAGTCTCCAGCGGCTGCAGACCGACTGGATCGACCTCTACCAGCTCCACACTCCTGATCCGCTGGTTCCCATCGCCGAGACGCTCGGCGCACTCGACGAGCTCGTGGCGGCCGGCAAGGTGCGTGAGATTGGCTGCTCCAACTTCAGCCTGGCGCAGCTGGCGGAGGCGGATGGCGTGACGACGCCGAACGGCATGCGCTTCGAAAGCGTCCAGAATCAGTTCAGCATGCTCGAGCGCGACGAGGCCCCGGTCGTCGCAGCGTGCGAACGGCAGGAGCGGGCATTCCTGCCGTATTTCCCGCTCGCAAATGGGATGCTGACGGGGAAGTACCGCGTGGGGCGGGATGCACCGCCGGGCACGCGGATCACCGACGGTGGGCGATACGCGCCGTTCCTCAACGACGCCAACCTTGCCGTCGTCGAGCGGATCGCACACTTCGCTGAGTCGCGGGGCGCAGGGGTGCTCGATGCCACCTTTGCATGGCTGCTGTCGCACCGGGCCGTGGCCTCCGTGATTGCGGGGGCGACGAAACCCCACCAGGTGACCGCCAATGCAGCGGCGAGCGACTGGCAGCTCAGTGCTGCCGACCGGGCTGAACTGGATTCGATGCTGAGCTCGTAGTCCTCCCGGCGGGCGATTGTGATCGTTCCCCCAACCGAGGGAGGGAGGTGCCTGTGGCACGACCGTGTCCGAACCATATGTAACATTTCGACTGTTTTGTATGCAACATATGGAACATCAGCTTTCAGCCTACTACTATTAGATGTAGGTGCCACTCGCAGTGGTCAAGATCGGCGGTGCCCTCCCCGGACACGTCATTACCGGTCCCAACTGTATGCCGGAGAAGCCCATGTCCCGCCTCCTCCCGGCTCGCGCGCGCCGCACCTTCCTGGCGCCAACCGCGAAGCCTGCATTTGCCACGTATGCCCTTGTCGTCGCCACGCTCGTTGCCACGGCAGGCGCCGGCGCCGACACCACGGATGTCCACTACGACGTCCCGGCGGCGGCTGCGACCCTCCCGGCGCTCCAGCAGCGCAGCGAGCATGTCGTCATCATCTCGATCGACGGGCTTCGTCCCGACGCGATCGACAAGTTCGGTGCGAAGACCCTCCAGCGGCTCATGCGCGAAGGCACATTTACGCTCAAGGCGCAGACCATCCTGCCGAGCAAGACGCTGCCGTCGCACACGTCGATGCTGACGGGGGTCGATGCCGACCAGCATGGCATCACCTGGAACACCGATGAAGTGGACTCGCATGGCCACGTCGACGTGCCGACGGTGTTCGGCCTCGCGAAGGCGCAGGGGTTCCACACGGCGGCGTTCTTCAGCAAGACGAAGTTCCATCACCTCGAGGCGCCCAATACGATCGACTACGTGCGCTCGCCGAAGGGCGGCATGCGCGACCCGATGTGGCTGGCGCCGTACACCGTCTCGCTGGTGGATGACTACCTGAAGAAGTCGGCGCGCAGCCCCAACCTCATGTTCGTGCACATCGGCGAGCCGGACTTCGCCGGGCACCTCTATGGCTGGATGAGCGGGATGTACCGCAAGGCCGTGGTCGAGGCAGATGCTGCAGTGGCGGAATTGCTCCACGATGCCACCACGCGCTTCGGTGCGGGCAACTTCACGGTGATCGTGACGGCCGATCACGGCGGCCATGGTCGCAATCACGGCAGCAGCGACCCGCGTGACACGACGATCCCGTGGATCACGTGGGGCAAGGGTGTGCAGGCCGGTGCGACACTGCCGGCGACGGTGAAGACGATGGACACTGCGGCGACGGCCCTCTGGCTGCTTGGCATCCATGCGCCGGCGGAGTGGGTCGGCCACCCGGTGGCCAGTGCATTCACCAGTGGGATCTCGGTCGCGGCAGTGCGGCACTAGACTGGCAGGCTTGAAAACCCGGGGGCGGGCCATCTGGCCCGCCCCTTTTGCGTCTCGTAGCTTCGTGCGATGAGCCATCTCCCCGTGTTCCCCGTGTTCCCCGCACTGGTCGCCGCGGCCACCCTGGTCGCCGGCGTCGCCAGCACCGCCTCCGCCCAAGCGTCTGGCGACTCGCTCCGCCCCCTCGGAACCCTGCGCGAGCAGGCGGCGCTGCAGCAGCAGTGGCTCGCGCGCCGCCTGGAAACAGTGGTCCCCGCGCTGATGCGCAAGCACGGCGTGGACATGTGGGTGATCCCGATGCGGGAGTACGCGGAGGACCCCGTGTTCACGTCGCTCGTGTCGCCGACGACGTTCGCAGCGCGGCGGCGCACGATCTATGTCTTCCACGACCGCTGCGCGGTGGCATCGCCAGCGCCCTCATGCGACGTCGAGCGCATCGCGCTCGGCGGCACGTCGCAGGGCGGGGTGTACCAGGCACTCAGCTCGGATCGCGTGCCCGACGGCCCTGCCGGAGGCCAGGCGCGCGCGCAGGCGGAGCTCTGGGGTGACGAGCAGTGGCAGGCACTCCGACGGCTGGTCGAGTCGCGCGACCCTCGGGTCATCGCCGTGAACACGTCGCGCGTGACGGCATTTTCCGACGGCATTACCGCCGGCGAGCTCGATGCGCTGCGTGAGTCGCTCGGCGATGCGCTCGCCCGGCGTATCCGTCCCGCCGAGGCACTGCCGCTCGAGCTCATCGCCACGCGGCTGCCGGAAGAGGAGGCGACGTTCGAGCGGATGAATGCCATCGCCTGGGACATCATTGCCGAGGCGTTCTCCAGTCGCGTGGTCACGCCGGGCGTGACGCGGACGGACGATGTCGTCTGGTGGATGCGCCAGCGGCTGGTGGAGCTGGGGCTCGACACGTGGTTCCAGCCCTCGGTGAGCGTGCAGCGTCGCGGGATGACCGACCAGCAGGTCGGCGCCAATCCCGTGATCGAGCGCGGCGACGTGCTGCATTGCGACTTCGGCGTGACGGCGCTCCGCCTCAACACCGATACGCAGCACATGGGCTACGTCCTCCGCGACGGGGAGACCGAGGCACCCGCCGGCCTGCGCGGCGCGCTGGCGCGATCGAATCGGCTGCAGGACATCGTCGTCGAGGAGCTGAAGGTCGGGCGCACCGGAAACGAGGTGCTGGCAGCGTCACTCGCGCGGATGCGCGCCGAGGGGATCGACGGGACGGTGTATTCGCATCCCGTCGGGCTGCACGGGCATGGCGCCGGGCCGCTGATCGGGCGTTGGGATGCGCAGGACGGCGTCCCGGGCCGCGGCGACGCGTACGTCCTGCCGTCGATGTGGTTCTCCATCGAGCTGCAGGCCACGACGCCGGTGCCGGAGTGGAATGGCCAGCGCGTCCGGTCGGCGCAGGAAGAGGACGTGATCATCGGCGGCGAGGGGCTCGTGCGATGGGCGAAGGGAAGGCAGACGGACTTTCACCTGGTGCGGTGAGTCGCCGTGAAGATGGGCAGGAGGCCGCGCGGGACGTAGCTTTTGGTCCACGCAGCCATGTCGACGCCCCACGCATTCCAGAGAGCATGATCATGGCCTTGCGCTGTCACCGCTCGTAGGCTTCCTGCATGGCCGAACGCTCGCACACCCCGCGTATGCACCGTCTCGCCAGGAACACGCTCGCCTTCGCAGCCGTGGCAGCCCTCACTGCCACGCTGCCGTCGTGCAGCGCGCGCACCAGACCAGCACCCGATTCCGAGCGCTTGCCGTCACCGGAGGCAGCGCCTGTCGAAGGACGTGCGCAGGCCCGGGAGTCCGAACCGGGGCTCCATCCGGCGTCCGTCGTGGCGTGCCAGGTCACCGGTCGTACCGCCGTCGAAGCGGATTCGGTCGCGCTCCGCTTCGTCGCCGCGTTCCTGCGGGTCGGCGTGCTTCCCATTCGGCTGACCTTGCCAAGTACGGGAGGCGTGCAAGCGGGTCCGGTGGAGGTGACCACGCCGGTGCATTCGACACTCTCGGCTCGCGCGACGACAGGTAGTGATGGCGACCATGCTGCGTACCGGGTGGAGTTCCGCGTGGCGCCCGTTGGGTCGGCGTGGTCTTCCGGCGACTCGGCGGCCGCAGTCCGCAGCGCCGAACCACTTTGCGGGCGGGTCGGGCGGCTGGTGTTTCCGTAGGGCGTGGTCATGGGCGACCAGGCCCGGCGATGGATGGCGCCCCGCTGCTCCCGGAAGTAATGTTGGCGCGCCGGCTGGTTCTGGCGCGGTGCCAGTCTCAGCGACAGAACCTCCACGGCCTCCGCGGGCCGTCGATGACAAGATTCGGACAGCCTCGCCACGTGCGCATGACGTTCATCGTCGCTGCGATCGAGATCTACAAGGGCCCCGCGACGATGCCCGCGGAAGCGTTGGGTAATGCTTGCGCCGCCGTGTACATATGGACCCGGCGCCGCTCGTTCGAGCGGGCGGCGTCAGCTTCGCCCTAGAGGAGCAGAAGCAACAGGTACGACGAAGGGGGCAAGCCACTTCGGCTCGCCCCCTTCGTCGTACCTGCTATCCCGCATCCCGCATCCCGCATCGCTCGTCCCTCGTCCCTCATCGAATCAGATATCCAGGCTCTTCACGAACTTCGCATTCTGCTCGATGAACCGCCGCCGGGGCTCCACGTCGTCGCCCATCAGCGTCTGGAACGTGTGGTCCGCCATGACCGCATCTTCCAGGTTCA
>JACDHQ010000568.1 GCA_013820975.1 Gemmatimonadaceae bacterium | reverse complement strand
CCCATCGGGATGATCAGCGGCATGCACCCGCGTGGCCCCCGGCGCCCGCGTCGGCCTCCCCGTCCGAACATCGAGAAGATCAGGAAGATGGCGATCACGATCAGCTGCGGCGGAATTCGCGGCCGCGCCGGTGCCGGTCCTCGCTGGTACGTCGGGGCGACGAAGCTCGTGTCGATCGCGAACCCGAACTCCCCGCCGAAGCGCTCGGCGACACGCAGGGTGATGAGCTCCACACCCGCACCGTAGTCCTGCCGCTGGAAGAACGGAACGGCCTCGTCGAGGATCGCACCCGAGGTCGCATCCGTGATGAATCCCTCGGTGCCGAGCCCCGTCTCGATGCGGGCGGCGCCGCGCCCCGAGCTGTTCGTCTCCCGCGGCGCGATCAGGATGACGGCGCCGGCGTTCCGTGCGCGGTCACCAACCTCGGCGTTCCGCCCCACCCGCCACTGCCGCCCGATCTCACGCGCCACGTCCGCGACATCGCGGCCCTGGAGGTCCGGCAGCGTCACGACGACGATCTCGCCCCCCGATTTCCGGCGCACGTCGTCGATGATGCGCATCATGCTCGCCTCCGCGGACGGCGAGAGCACGTTTGCGAAGTCGTTCACGTAGCCGGTCGGCTGCGGGATCTGGATGCCTTGCAGCAGGACGACCGCCGAAGCAGACAGGGACAGCAGGAGATGGGTCACGTATGCAGGTTATCTGGACGGGACTGCCAGCGGAAGCGATCGGGGAAAGCGCGACGCTCAGCGGTGACCGAGGCGGACATCCGGTCGGTCGAGCAGGACGTTCACGAGACGGTGCGAGAACTCCGCGACCTGCGCGAGGATGGCGTCGATCTGATTGGCAAGGAATGCGTGGAGCACCGTGAGCGCGGCGGCGACGGAGAGACTGAGCGCAAGCGGGGCGAGCGACTCCAGCACCGCACCTGGCGTGTGCTGCGATGCTGCCTCGGCGGCACCCGCGGCGCCCGCCAGGACGGCGAAGACCGCTGCGGCCGGGATGTACCGCAGCCGGCGGACGAGGCGCGGCGTGGTCGAGGCGACCGCCGCCCGCGCCAGGGCCTGGAGATCCGCTGGCTCCCGGAGCCGGGTCCGCAGCACGATCAAGCCGATGTCCGGCAGGATCGCCCTGGTGTTGGAGCACGCTGCCAGCGCCTCGTCGATCTCCCCCCCCTGCACCAGTGCCACGAGCCGCTCGATGAACGGCCGCCCGTGACCAGAGAGCCTGGACCGCGCCACGACGAAGGCGCGGTCCACTGCCACCGCACCCCCGAACAGCGCGGCGACAAGGATGGCAACGGTCGCAGCGGGAGCCACGGCGAGGGAGGTCGTGATCACGTTCATCGCAGGCATGCGGGAGCAGGACGCGTGCCGACCTCTGGAGTACGGGCTACGGCCCCCCACGGTGAAGGTTATCATTCCCATTCACTTCTGCGCCTCAAGCCCTGCCCCCATGCGCCTCCGGTCTTCCCTGCCCGCCCTCGTGTTCATCGCTGCCGCTGCCCAGGGCTGCGCATCTTCCGGTAGCGACGCGGGGTCGGATTCCGACTCCGGCGTTGCCGCGACGGCGGCCGCTGCGTCACCGGATTCGGCCCTGCTTGCCGCGGCCGACATGTCCCGGATCAAGGGTGCGGCCGACGCCCCCGTGTGGCTCCTCATCGTCAGTGATTTCGAGTGCCCGTACTGCCGCATGTGGCACGAGCAGTCGTACGACGCCATCGTCCGGGAATACGTCGACCCCGGCAAGGTCCAGATGGCGTACATCAACCTGCCCATTGCCAGCCACCGCAACGCCAAGCCGGCTGCCGAAGCGGCGATGTGCGCAGGCGTCCAGGGCAGGTTCTGGGAGCTCGCCGACGGCATCTTCGCCACGCAGGAGCGCTGGAGCCAGATGCCGATCGGGTCGGCCGTCTTCGACTCGATCGCAGGCGCCCAGTCGCTGGACATGCCGCAGTGGCGCGAATGTGTCGGGAAACGCCGCACCCGTGACATGGTCGAGGCGGATGCCGTGCGCGCGGGGCAGATCGGCATCGCGTCGACGCCGAGCTTCGTGATCCTCCGTGGGGACCAGCTCGTCCGCGGCATCACCGGCGCCTTTCCGGTCGACACCTTCCGCGTTGCGCTCGATGCCGCCCTCGCGGGCGCCGGGACTCCGGCGCGTCCCTGACGATCGTGCGCGGCCCTCTCGGATGGGCGTACGCCGCTGCGGCGCAGGTTGCGCGGGCTGTCGCGGCGGTCACCCCCGTCAGCGAGGCCAAGCTGCTCCGCGCCCTCGCCGCGCGACGAGGCATCCGCGCCCGATATGACGCCTGGGGGCGCACCGGCCGTGACCGCAGCCGCCCCCTGCTCTGGATGCACGCCCCTTCCGTCGGCGAAGGACTGCAGGCGCGCCCGGTGCTGGAGCTCGCGCGCCGGATCAGGCC
>JACDHQ010000567.1 GCA_013820975.1 Gemmatimonadaceae bacterium | reverse complement strand
GATCCGGGTCGCGCACGTCCAGCGCCGGGCGGCCGCCGCCCGACCGTCGCACCCGTCCCGCGGGCAGCGGCGGCGCGTCCAGTTCCTGCAAGCCCTTCGTGATCGTGACGCGGGACAACCCACAGGCGCGACTCACCAGGGACACGCCGCCGTGCCCGAGTTGCCTGGCTTCACTGGCCGCAAACAGCCGACGGGCGCGCTCATCCAGATGCGGCCACAACCGCGCCACCTTCTGCGTCAGTGCACGCTCGTCGCCCATGGCAGGCAGTGTAACCCCACGCAGTCAGATTGTAAATGTTGTTTATTGACACTGCCTTAGGTCGCGGTGAGTTGGAGATCTCCTCTCGATAACGCCGCAGGGTTCCGGAGGTTTTCGGCGTCCAGAATGGGCCAACGTTTTCTTGAACAGACGCGGCAATCCTACGCGTCGCCACGGGCACCTCGAATTCGGGCCATGCAAGTGTCCATGCTCTACTACCACGACGGAGTTGCCATGACCGGGTTGCAGAATCCCGAGATAAGACGTTGCGCAGACCGATGGCGCGCCATTGTCAGAGCCAGTCGAAGCCGTCGGTGATCCTGGCGCGAAGACGGCCTCCCTCAAAGCTGCTGCGGGCGGCTCGGGTCTGAGAACGGACCTTCCGTTAACTTCGAGAGGCGCTAATGCTTCCTATCGCCTTAAGAACACTTCGCTGTGCAACCGGCGTGCGACCTCCGTCGGGTCGGCTGACTCGAAGACGAGTTCGAGGGCCTCGACGAGATTGGTCCTGGCGGTCTCAACCGTATTGCCCTGACTTGCAATATCCAGCTCTGGGCAGAACGCGACGGACACGTCGTCCTCGCGTTCGATGATGGCAGTCAACTGGCGCATGGACTTCACGGGCCGATGATGGCAGCCGCCGGGCCGGAAACGCGTCTTCCGTCCGCAGCGGGACACCGGTCGGAGTGACGGGGGGACTGGACCGACGTAGGCCGCGCGTATCATCCTCCCGATGGCTGTACTCGACAAAGAACGGGTCGGCGCGTACATGGCGCGTGTCCGCTACGATGGCCCCCTCACGCCGACAGGCGAAACACTGCGCGCGCTGCACCGCGCACACCTGACAGCTATTCCGTACGAGAACCTCGACATCCACCTCGACCGACCGCTGACGCTCGACCGGCAGGCGACGTTCGCGAAACTGGTCGACGGCAAGCGCGGCGGCTGGTGCTTCGAGATGAACGGCACGTTCGGCTGGGTGCTGGAATCGATCGGCTTCGAGGTGCGATATGTGGCCGGAGCGGTGAAGCGCGCTGACCGCGGAGCACGCGCGCTCGACAGTCACCTGGTGCTGATCGTGACGGTCGACCGTCCCTACATCGTCGACGTGGGATTCGGCGACGGCTTCTTCGAGCCGCTGCCCCTCGAGCCCGGCCGCTACCGGCAGCAGTCGCTCGAGTTCGGTGTCAGCCGCGACGGCGAGTGGTGGCGCGTCCACAACCACGAATATGGCGGAGCTGACAGCTACGACTTCACGCTGGAACGTCGCTCGATCAACTCGTTCGCTGCCAGGTGTCACGAGCTTCAGACCGCAGTCGACTCGAGCTTTGTGCGATCGACCGTCTGCGGAAGATACGAACGCGACGGCCTCGTCGTCCTACGCGGCGCGGTCCTGCGCGAAGTGAAACGTGGCGTTCTGGCCACGCGCGTGATCGCGGATGCGGACGACTACGTGGGCGTGCTTGCCGAGCGGTTCGATCTCACACCCGCCGGAATCGCAACGCTGTGGCCCACCGTGCACGCACGCCACATCGCCTGGGTGGCCGCGCAGGGCTGCCGCCCGTAGCCGTCGGTCCGACACCTCCGCGCGCCTTACGATGCGGCGAGATGAACCTGCGCGCGCTCGGGCTTCCAGGCCCGGGCGACATTCGGTCGCCAGATCGGCGTTACCCGCTACCTAGCCTGAAAGTAGTCCGGGTCCTCTCCCAGGTCCCTGCGCCGAGTGTGTGGGATGCGTGGTCGAGGCCACGTGGTAGATTCTCGAGCACAAGGCGGTCATCCGGAAGGAAACTACCGGCGTCCTCCAGCGACACAAGAAGGGCGAGCGCCTTCAGGTAGGCGTCGCGCGACCTGCCGGAGGGCAGATGCCTTACGCCACGCAACGTTGCTCAATACGGGAATCCGCGCGAGGTTTGGCAATTCGAGACCCACAGGTGATCAATGCCGATATGCCCGCTTGAACATGACGCGCCTGGCGGGGGGAGGCCCCCAATCGTCAGCGCTCATCGGCCCTGCGGGCGGCTCGGGTCTGAGAACGGACCTTCCCTTAACTTCGAGAGGCGCTAGTGCTTCCCCGTCGCGCCCCGCATCTGCCCTGCGCGAGGCCATCGCGCGCTATCGCATTGCCGCCCGCCCTTCGCCCAGCGCTTCTCGCACATCTGAAAGG
>JACDHQ010000077.1 GCA_013820975.1 Gemmatimonadaceae bacterium | reverse complement strand
TAGCGGGAGAGGTTGTTGACGCAGAGGATGACCTCGTCCTTGTAGCGCCGCAGGAAGACGAGCACGCGCCGGTTGTGCGGGTCGAGCGGCTCCCACGTCCCGCGGCCAAAGGCCTTGTACGTGCGCCGGACGTTGATGATCCGTCGCATCCAGCGCAGGAGCGAGGTGCTCGTCCGTTCCTGCGCCGTGACGTTCACGTTGTAGTAGCCGTAGGGCGCGTCGACGATCAGCGGCGCGAAGAGCGCCGCGCTGTCGGCCTCGGAGAACCCCGCATTCTTGCCATCGCTCCACTGCATCGGCGTGCGCACGCCGTTGCGGTCACCGAGGTACACGTTGTCGCCCATGCCGATCTCGTCGCCATAGTACACGATCGGCGTGCCCGGCATCGACATCAGCAGCGCGTTCATGAGCTCCGCCTGCCGCCGGCCGCCGTCGAGCAGCGGCATGAGGCGCCGCCGGATGCCGACGTTGATCCGCATCCGTGGGTCACGCGCGTACTCGCGGTACATGTAGTCGCGCTCCTCGTCGGTCACCATCTCGAGCGTGAGCTCGTCGTGGTTCCGCAGGAAGATCGCCCACTGGCAGTCCTCGGGGATCGTCGGCGTCTGCCGCATGATGTCCACGATCGGTGTGCGGTCCTCCTTGCGGAGCGCCATGTACATCCGCGGCATCACCGGAAAGTGGAATGCCATGTGGCACTCGTCGCTCTCGCCAAAGTACGGCCGCACGTCCGTGGGCCACTGGTTCGCCTCGGCGAGGAACACGGCGTTGGGGAACTCCTCGTCGAGCGTCGCCCGCAGCGCCTTGAGCACCACGTGCGTCTCGGGGAGGTTCTCGCAGTTCGTGCCCTCGCGCTCGATGAGGTACGGAATGGCATCGAGGCGCAGCCCGTCCACCCCCATGCGCAGCCAGAAGCGCATGACGTTGCTGATCGCCTCCAGCACCTCGGGGTTGTCGAAGTTGAGGTCGGGCTGGTGGCCGAAGAAGCGGTGCCAGAAGAACTGCTGGGCCACCGGGTCCCACGTCCAGTTGCTCGTCTCGGTGTCCGTGAAGATGATCCGCGTCCCGCCGTACTTGTTGGGATCGTCGCTCCAGACGTACCAGTCGCGCTCGGGGCTGTCCTTCGGCGCGCGGCGGGCCCGCTGGAACCACGGATGCTGGTCGGACGTGTGGTTGATCACGAGCTCCGTGATCACCTTGATCCCCCGCTCGTGCGCCGCCCGCAGGAATGCCTGGAAGTCCTCGACGGTGCCGTACGTCGAGTTGATCTCCTCGTACGCGGCGATGTCGTACCCGTCGTCGCGAAGTGGCGAGGGATAGAACGGCAGCACCCAGATCGCCGTCACGCCGAGCTGCTCGATGTAGTCGAGCTGCTGGATGAGCCCCCGGAAGTCGCCGAAGCCGTCGGCATTGCCATCGCGGAAGCTCTTGACGTGCAGCTGGTAGACGATGGCGTCCTTGTACCAAAGTGGATCGGGTTGCATTCAGTCCTGGATCGTCTGGTTCAGGTGCGAGATGCGAGATGCGAGATGCGAGATGCGAGAGGCGAGATAATTGAGATTCTACCCGCCGGGTCGCTTGCCGGTCGATCGATGGTCGTTCTCGCATCTCGCCTCTCGCATTTCCCTTTTCATCGCTCCACCCTCAGGATGTGCGCCACCTGCGTGGCCGGATCGAGCCGCACGTAGTTGCGGCGGCCGCGCCAGGTGTAGCGCGCGCCGGTCAGGAGGTCAACGACGACATAGGGCTTGTCCTCGCGGATGTCCATCAGGTCGAGCGGCACGTCGAGCATCGTTTCGTGTGGCCGGTGCGGATCCATGTTCACCACCACGAGGATGTCGCGCGGGGTCTCGCCTGCAGCGCGGCGCGCAATCCCGCGCTCCACGATCTCGAGCGCCTGCATGCCGATCGCGCCGCCGACCGGGACGTCCTTGGCGAGCCCCGACCGCAGCCGCAGCACCCGCGCGGCGCGCGCACGATCGTCGGCCGTGTGCCCGGGCGCCGCCTTCCGGTAGAAGAGGACCTGTGGGTTCTCGCTCTCGTGGAAGGTCAGGTTGCGATACTGCTGCAGCGCCGGCTCCGTGCGCCTGATGCGGTTGAGCCGCTGCACGTCGGCGTTGATGTTCCCCGGCGCGTCGTAGTCGCGCACCTTCAGCTGGTACTTCTCCGAGTCGACGTACTCCTCGCTCCCCGGCTTCACCGGCACGTTCTCCGCCAGCTCGTAGCCGCTGTAGATGCCGTACAGCGGCAGCAGCGTCCCTGCGAGCACGAGCCGCTGCCGGAATGCCGGCCGCCCCCCTTCGACGAGAAACTCGTTGAGGATGTCGGGGGTGTTCGCGAAGAAGTTGCCACGGTAGTACTCCGACATCGACTCCTGCGTCAGCTGCTCCGCATACGCCTGCAGGTCCCACGACTCGTTCTTCCACGTGAAGTACGTGTACGACATCGTGAAGCCGAGCTTCGCCAGGTAGCTCATCCGCTTGGGGCGCGTGAACGCCTCGGCGAAGAAGATCGCGTCCGGATGCACGCGCTGCACCTCGGCGATGCACCACTCCCAGAACGCAAACGCCTTCGTGTGCGGGTTGTCCACGCGAAAGGTCTTCACGCCGTGGCTCGCCCAGTACAGCAGCACGTCGCGGCAGGCGTTCCAGAGGTTCTCCCGGTCGTCGCACCAGAAGTTGATCGGATAGATGTCCTGGTACTTCTTCGGCGGGTTCTCCGCGTACGCGATGCTGCCGTCGGGGCGGATGAAGAACCAGTCGGGATGGTCCTTCACCCACGGATGGTCGGGCGCGCACTGCAGCGCGTAGTCGAGCGCCACCTCCATCCCGAGCTCACCCGCCCGCTGCACGAAATCGTCGAAGTCCGCGATGCTGCCGAGGTCGGGTTGGATGGCGTCGTGACCGCCGTCGGTGCTCCCGATCGCCCAGGGGCTTCCGACATCGTCGGCGGTCGGCGTGAGCGTGTTGTTCTTCCCCTTGCGGTTGACCCTCCCGATCGGGTGAATCGGCGGCAGGTACACGACGTCGAACCCGAGCTCCGCGACGCGCGGCAGCTGCTCGGCGGCGCTGCGGAAGGTGCCATGCGCGCCGTCGGGGCCGTTCGAGCGCGGGAAGAGCTCGTACCACGCCGCGAATCCCGCGCGCTCGCGGTCCACCTGAATGCCCAGCTCGTAGCGGGAGCGCGTGAGGTCGCGCGGCGCCCAATGCTCGGCCACCAGCGCAGGCAGGGTGTCATCGAGGGCGCGGCGCGCGCGGACCGCCACCGAGAGCGATTCCCTGTCCTCGAGCGTCTCGGCAGCCTGCAGCAGGGCGGCACGGGCATTCCCCAGCCGCGCTCGCCTGGCAGCCTGGCGGATCAAGAGCGCTCCCTCGAGCAGCTCGACCGAGACATCCACGTTGGCGTCCACCTTCTTCCGCAGCCCCGAGCGCCAAGTCCCGAATGCGTCGGTCCACGCCTCGACGGTATAGGTCCATGCGCCGATCTCGTCCACGATGAACTCGCCGAACCATCGGTCCTGCTCGAAGTCGAAGGCCATCGGCGCGGCGTGCCACTCGGTGTCGCCAGGGCCCCGGTAGAGGACCTGCGCGGCGAGCTGGTCGTGGCCTTCCTTGAAGATGTCGGCGCCGACTTCCACGCGATCACCGACGAGGCGCTTGACCGGAAACCGGCCCGCGTCGAGCTCGGGGGTGACGCATTCGATCGCAACGTGTTCGAGCGCGGGGTGGGTGTCCGGACGACGGTCCTTGGCCTTGCGGTCGGGCAATGTTCAATGGGGTTCGAGGGGCTGGTCAGGTCGGCAAGGATTATTCCGGGTGCTTCATCGCTCGCCGCGCCCGGAGCGGCTCTCGCCCGGCAGGCGGTGGTGGGACGCAGCCGGACGCGGGTACGGCAGGGGACGCGGGTTGTGCGAATGACACGGATGGACGCGGGTCGACAATTGGACAATCCCCACGCGCACCACCTCATTCGCCGGGAATGTGGACACAAAAACGCCGGCCCCGAAGGGCCGGCGCTTCCGAACACGCTGACAGCCGATAGCCGATAGCCGATAGCTATATCAAGGCGTTACTGCTGACTTCTGAAAGTCTCCAGCCCGCACGATCACGAGCTTCGACGGGTCGATGTGCCGGCGGATCGCCGCATTCACCTCATCCGGCGTCAGCCGCGCGAGCGCGGCATCGAGCTCCGCATCGTACGCCAGCGTGCGGCCCGAGTAGCGGCGATTGGTCAGCAGGGTGAGCAGCTCATCGTCGTTCGAGCGCCCCTGCTCGCGGCTCTGCAGGTAGCCCGACTTCGCCGCCGCAATCTCCTCGGCGGTGAATCCTTCCGTGAGCGCCTTGTGCAGTTCCTCGTGCATCGCGCTCACGACCCGGCCGGCATTCTCCGGTGCATAGATGGCATACACCTGGAAGATGCCGCTGGTGTCGAGCGACGAGATGCTGAGTCCCGAGCCGACACCGTACGAGATGCCCTCACGCTGCCGGATGCGCGTGGCGAGCCGCGAGTTCAGGAACCCGCCGCCGAGCATGAAGTTGCCGAGTGTCACCGCAGCGAAGTCGCGGTGGTCGTCGCGCATCGCGATGTTGTGCCCCGCGAACAGGATCGCGTTCGGCTTGTCCGGCGTCTCGATCACCATCATGCTCGAGTCGGTCGGCGCGGCCGGGCGTGCCACCCGGACGAACGGCTGCGGGAGCTGCCACGAGCCGAAGTGCCGCACCGCCGCTGCCCGGACCGCCGTCGTGTCGAAATCGCCGACGATGGTCAGGTCGCCGGCCGAGGCGCCGACGAACGAGCGGTGGAACGCGCGCACGTCCGCGAGCGTCGTCGCGCTGATGATCTGCGCCTGCTCCTCGGCGCTGTACACATAGTTCGGGTGTCCCTTGGCCGCCGGCGTGATGCGGCGGTTGAACGCCACGAGCGCCAGCTGCTGCGGATCCGACTTCGCCTGCTCGAGCGCGACCAGCCGCTGCTGCTTCATCGACTCGAACTCGGCGGAGTCGAGACGCGGGGCCTTCAGCGCCTCGGCGACGAGGGCGAGCGCCGGCAGGAGCGTGGCGTTCGCGGCCTCGATGCGCGCCGTGATCGCGTTCGACCCCGCGAACAGGTTGACCGTCGCCTTCATCCGGTCGAGCGAATCCCTGAACTGCGCCCGCGTCAGGCTCTCGGTGCCGCGCGAGAGCATGCTGCCGAGCATCTGCGAGGTGAGCGCCTTGTCCTGGAGCATCTGCTCCGTCCCGTAGCGCAGCACCACCTGCGCGACGACGCGCTCGGCGCGGGTCTTCTTCGGGAGGAAGCTCACCTCCATTCCGTTCGGCAGGCGGCTACGATCGAGGCGACCCATGATCGCCTCGGGCGTCGCGTCGAATGCCTCGCCGGCCTGCACGACCGCGCGCCCCTTGTAGTCGCGCAGCATCGCCACCACATCCGGGCTCTCCGGAATCTCGGCGCGGTCGGGCGTCGCCGTCGGGACGAACATGCCGATGGTGCGGTTCGACGGCTTGAGGTACGCTGCCGCAACACGCTTCACGGCGGCCGGCGTGACCTGCTCCACGCGGTCGCGGTGCAGGAACATCAGCCGCCAGTCACCCATCGCCGCCCACTCGGTGAGCGCGAAGCCCACGCGCTCCGAGGTGTTGAGCGTCTGCTGGAGCTCGCGGAGGATCTCCGCCTTCGCGCGCTCGACTTCCTCCGACGTCACGTCGGTGGAGGCGAACTTGTCGAGCACGTCGACCATCGCGTGCCGCGCCGAGTCGAGTGACTGCGCCTGGCGAACCTGGGCGAGGGCGATGAAGATGCCCGGCTCCTTGAGCTGGAAGTTCAACGTCCCGGTGTTGGCCGCGAGCTTCGTGTCGACGAGTGCCTTGTAGATCCGGCCGGTCGGGCTGGCACCGAGCACGCGTGTCATCACGTCGGCAGGGGCGAAGTCCGGGTGGCCGCCCGAGGGCAGGTGATACGCCGCCAGCAGCGCCTGGGCGTCACCGACACGCTCGACCGTCACCATCCGCTCGCCATCCTGGGTCGGCTCGGCGGTGTAGGTCGGGTAGAGCAGGTTGCCGCGGTCGAGCGAGCGCACCGGCTTCGGGATGGCCCCGAACTTCTGCTCGATGATGCGGAGCGTCTTCTCCGGCTCGAACTTGCCGGCGACGACGAGGATCGCGTTGTCGGGCTGGTAGTAGCGGCGGTAGAACGCCTGCAACCGCTCGATCGGCACGTTCTCGATGTCGCTGCGCGCGCCGATCGTGCTCTTGCCGTAGTTGTGCCAGATGTACGCCGTGGACATCGTCCGCTGCAGCGTCACCCCGATCGGGTTGTTCTCGCCGCTCTCGAACTCGTTGCGGACGACGGAGAACTCGCTCTCGAGGTCCTTCTTCGAGATGAACGAGTTCACCATGCGGTCGGCCTCGAGGTCGAGCGCCCAGGTGAGGTTGTCCTCGGTCGCCGGGACCGTCTCGTAGTAGTTGGTGCGGTCGTACCAGGTGGTGCCATTCGGCCGCGATCCGCGCGCCGTCAGCTCCGCCGGGATGTCGGGATGCTTCGGCGTCCCCTTGAACACGAGGTGCTCGAGGAGGTGGGCCATGCCCGTCTCGCCGTACCCCTCGTGCCGGGAGCCGACGAGGTAGGTGATGTTGACGGTCACCGTCGGCTTCGACTCGTCGGGGACGAGGAGCACGCGGAGCCCGTTCGGCAGCGAGTACTCGGTGACGCCCTCGACGCTGGTGAGGAGCGTGGCGCGAGGCGAAGCAGCCGCGGTGGTGCGGGCGGCGGGCCGCTGCTGCGCGTCGGCGATACCGGCGCCGAGCAGGGCGGGGACGAGCAACGCCAGCGCAAGCGGGCGAGTGGGGAGGAACCGCATGTCGATCTCCTGTGAGGCGGGCACGCGCGGCCAAGTGGAAGGAGGGGCCGGGCGATCCTGAGAAACTATCCCCATAAGGTTGTGGCGACGGATGTTTTCCGCAAACTGCCGGCGTGTTCGGAGGCGGTAAGAGCTCTACACCGACCGAGATAATTTGGTATTCGATGGCGGGAAGGGGCTCCGTCGCGATCGAAACACCCGATGGATCGGTGGCGGGATGGACCCTCCCGCGATCGAAACACCCGATGGATCGATGGCGGGATAGGTCCTCCCGCGATCGAATCACCCGATGGATCGGTGGCGGGATGGACCCTCCCGCGATCGAATCACCCGATGGATCGGTGGCGGGATGGACCCTCCCGCGATCGAAACACCCGATGGATCGATGGCGGGATGGACCCTCTCGCGATCGAATCACCCGATGGATCGGTGGCGGGATGGACCATCCCGCCACCGAAACACCGATCAATCGATTGCCGGGTTGGACCATCCCGCCACCGAAACACCGATCAATCGATTGCCGGGTTGGACCATCCCGCCACCGAACCCAATCGAGCAGTTCAGTTGGGGCAGCGCACCGCTGGGGCCGACGAAGCCGGTTCCCCTCTGGGAATCGCGGCCCAGGTCGCGAGCATATCGGTGCGGGGGATCCGCCAGAGCCGGCCGCCACGATCGGCGGGGGTGATGACGAGGTCGGGGGCGCCGGAATCCTCCAGGCGAACGCGCGCCGAGACGGAGTCGTGGAGCGGGAGCCACCAGATGCGCTCTGGGTTGGTGAGGTCTCCGCGGGTGCGAAGCCAGCCCGGCGTCCAGGGCGACGCTGCGTCCAGTGCGCCGGTGGCGGCTCCGCCGCCGCTGCCCGGTGGCAGTAGTTCGATGACGGAGTCAGACTCAGCAATGCGCCAGCAACTGCTCACCATCATAACCATCGCCTGCATCTCCGCGTTCGATCGCACTGCACCACGCTGCCGATCGACGGAGAGCGACTGCACCTGACTTTCTGAGACCGGAGCCGGCCGCTGCGCCTGGGCGGTGCGCGCCTGGGCTGCGCGCGCTTGAGGTG
>JACDHQ010000566.1 GCA_013820975.1 Gemmatimonadaceae bacterium | reverse complement strand
TCGGTGCCGAAGGCGAGGAGGCTCCGCAGCTCCGTCTGAGGGATCGGCGGTTGCGCGTCACTCTCGAGCGTGATGCGCGGCTGCTTCAGCGTGCCGCCCACATTGATGTTGATGTTGATCGCCGGCCGCGCCGGCAGGCGCACCTCGTACTGCGCGGTCAGCTGCACCGTCGGATTGATGTCGGGCGATCCGATGAAGAGCGCCGAGCCCCGATTGACCTCGAACCGCTTGCCGAACAGCTCGTACTCCCCGCGGTCGGTGCTGACGATCCCGGTCAGCGCGAACTCGTCGTTCTCCAGGTGCGCGGCAACCGGCACCTCGGTGAAAATCTCGATGTTCACCTCGCGCGACCGCACCCAGGTGTTGCGGTTCACGACGATGTCCACGTCCGCCCGCAGGTTGCTGAGCAGGCTGCTCGACATCGTGGGCAGCAGCGCCAGGTCACTGCGCAGCGTGGTGTCGAGCACGGCGCGGATGGCCGGGTCGTTGTTGCTGATCAGGCGCTTCTGCGAGCCCGACGGCGCGAACAGCACGCCGTGCTCGATCGTCGCCTGCCCGCTGAGGTACGCGGCGTTGAACGGGCCCCGCAACGCGAGACCCGTGCTCACGTGCAGTTCACCGAGGTCGTTGTCGAGGACGCGCGCGTCGTCGGCGACGAGATAGAGATCGAACGCCGGCTCGCGCCAGTTGCCGATGCCAAGACCACCGCGCAGCCGCAACTCGCCCTTGCTGCGTCCCACCAGCGAGTCGATCACCACCGTGTCGCCTGCCATCCGCACCAGTCCCGCGATGTCCCGGACGGTGATCCCGAGCGGATCGATCTTCGCCGAGGCATTGGCCAGCGCGAGGACGCCGGTGATCTGTGGACGGCTGAGGGAACCGCGGATGCTGAAGCGGCCGGCCGCTACGCCGCTCACATCGGACACGGCATCCACGAACTCGGAAATGAGCGTGAGGGGCAGCGAGTCGGCCACTACATCCACGACCATCCCCTGGTCCGAGAACCTGGGGCCGGTCACGCCGCTGAGTGCGAGGTTCGCCGGGATCGATGCGTCGACGGCCGCCAGCACGGCCCCGGATTCCTGGATGGCCTCGAGGCGCGACGTGAGGACCCGGTCTGCATAGGTGAACCGGCCGCGCAGGTCGGGTACCCGGGTGCCGTTGAGCGTCGCGCCGACGACGCCCGCAGCGCCGTCGAAACGCGGGGCCGCCATCGTTCCGCGCATCGTGCCTTCGGCCGTCACGAGGCCGCGCAGGTTCACGTCGGACTGCAGCAGCTGCAGCACGTCGCCGACCTCGAAGTCGGTAATCGCGAACGCGAGGTTGCCCGGGCCGTCGATCGGCAGCCGACCGTCCGCGTAGATCCGGCCGCCACGGTTGCTCACGAGGTCGAGGTTGTCCACCTCCAGCCCGGGCCCGCCCCAGCGCACGGTGAACGCGTTGGGCGCGGTGTAGAGCGTCTCGTCGAAGCGCAGCGCGACGCCGCGTGCGACCAGCGAGTTGCGGTCGCGGCTGAGCGTGAACTCACCGTTCACCGCATAGTCGTTGTCCGGTCCCTGCCACAGCGCGACGGCGACGCGCCCGCTCGGCGCCGCGTAGCCCACGCGCGCATCGGCCGAGTCGAGCGCGAAGCCCCCGACGACCAGCGAGCGCCCCGACAGCGCCGCCGACAGCTGCGATCCGGGCGTCAGGGCATTGACCCACGCGAACTCGCCGCGAACGCTGCCGGCCGTGTGCCCGCGAACCACAAGGTTCTCACCGGCAACGCGCCCCTGCGCATCGAATTGGTGGATGTTACCACGCAACGTGCCCGCGGCGAGGAGCGAGCCCGAAACCGCGGATCGTGGAATCGCGCGCGGCGTGTCCACCGCCATCGGCGGCAGCGCGCGGCCGGTGACGGCACGCTCCACCTCGGTCTCGCGCGCGACCCGCGCGGAGTCGGCACTCGCCTGGGCCACGCGCCGCGCGACGACTCCCGGGCGCGGCGTCACGGCGCCAGGAGCGTCCCCACCCGGGATGTACCGCCCGAATGGGGCGATCGATGGCGCCTGGACGGTGAAGGCGATCTCGCCGGTGCGGTCGCGCCGCAGGCCAAACGTCCCGCGCAGGTCCGCGACGAGTCCCTGGCCGCGCACCTGCAGTTGCGGCACCGTCGCGAGGCCGTCGGCAACCGTCAGGCGGCCGACCGCAGAGTCGATGGCTGCCCCCTCGAGGCTCGATGCATCGAGGTTGAGCGCAACGCTCGCACGCATCGTCGCCGGATCCAGCCCCGATCCCGCAGCGACGATGCGCCCGTTGAGGTTCGACTCCGGTGCCTTCGTCGAGACGGCCGACGGGTTGAACGCGCGGGTGACGACATCCACGTCGTACACCGTGCGGTCGCCAGCCGGACGCAGCCTGCCGCCGCCGGTGATCGTGCCGCCGCCGGCGAG
>JACDHQ010000565.1 GCA_013820975.1 Gemmatimonadaceae bacterium | reverse complement strand
CTCCAGGCGCGGTCACGCTTCCTCCGTGGACTCGTGCGTGGCGAGGCGAGGCACGATGAGGAGTCCATCCCGCATCTCCGGCGCGAAGGCGTGCGGTGCAACAGCGAGCGCATCACTGCGCCCCCCGCGATCCTCACGGAGCGGCGTGCCGGTGGCTCCGACGCCGATCACCTCGGCCAGCCCCGTGGTGTCCACCGCCTCGAGGGCGGCCATGTGACCGAGGATCCCGTTGAGCTCACCGACGAGCGCGGTCGCGCGGTCGTCGGTGAGCCCGAGGCGCGCGAGCGCCGCCACATGCCGGACATCGTCAATCGTGACCGCCACTATTCGTCCCCGCGTTCGAGGTTCGCCTGCGCCACCACGAGCGTCTTTCGCCCCACGTCCTCATCGTCGAAATCGACGCGGACCTTGGTATCGCGACCGGAGCCGGCAATCTCGGCGATGACGCCGCTGCCATACTTCCGATGCCGCACCCGCGAGCCGACGGCGATGATCGCCGCGTCCTGCGACTCCTCGCCAGGTGCCGGCACCGGCGGTCCCGCGAGGGGACGACCGGGGCGGCGGGCCGCCGGCGACGGCGGGAAGAGGTCGACGTCGCCGAACGCATCGCTTCGCGCGGCCCAGCCCCCCTCCTCCCGGGAGCCACGGCGGTCGGGGCCCAGTCCGTTGCCTCCACTGCGTGGCCCGGCGAAGCCGCTGTAGCCCGACATGAAGGCCCGCCCCGAGCTGCGGACTTTCACCGTGTTGCGGCGATCGAGCAACTCCTCGGGAATCGCCATGAGGAAGCTGGAGGGCTTGCCCGGCAGCGTTTCCCCATGGCGGCGGCGCTGCTCGGCATAGGTGAGGTACAGCTTCCGCTCGGCGCGTGTGATGCCCACGTAGAAGAGCCGGCGCTCCTCTTCGAGCAGCGCCGGATCGTCGAACGCCCGGGCGAGGGGGAAGAGGCCGTCCTCGAGGCCGGTGATGAATACGTACGGAAACTCGAGCCCCTTGGCATTGTGGAGGGTCATGAGCGTCACGGCATCGGCGTCGGGATCGAGCCCGTCGACGGCGGCGACGAGCATCGCCCGCTGGAGGAAGTGGTCAAGCGGAGTGAGCCCCACTTCCCCTTCCTCGTCGGCCACGGTTTCTGCCGCGCTGGTGATGAGCTCGCGGACGTTGTCGAGCCGGTCCTGCGCGGTTTCCTCTCCCTCGGCACGGAGGTAGTCGCCATAGCGGATCGCGTCCACGAGCTCGCGCAGCAATTCGTCGACGGCCGCATCGGCAGCGCGCAGGCGCAGGCGGCCGATGAGCGCGACGAACGCGCCGAGCGCATGGCGCGTCGCCGGGCGAATGCCCTCGAGCATCTCGGCGCGTGCCGCGGCGGCGAGGATCGGAATGCCCGCCGTGCGCGCCCGCTCGGCCACCAGCTCGACGCTCGCGTCGCCGACGCCGCGCTTCGGGACACCGATGGCGCGCCGGAAGGCTTCGTCATCGGCCGGATTCGCAATGAGCTTCAGGTAGCTGACGAGGTCGCGGATCTCGCGGCGGTCGTAGAAGCGGACGGCGCCGATGAGCCGGTAGGGGATCGCCTTGCGCCGCAGTGACTCTTCGAGCGCGCGACTCTGTGCGTTCGTGCGATAGAGCACCGCGACGTCGCGCAGGGCGAGATCGCGCGACGCCGCCCGCCGGGCGAGCACCTCGTCCACGACCCAGTCGGCTTCGTCCCGCTCGTCGAGTGCCCGGACGCTCGAGACCTGCTCGCCGCCGCTGCGGGTGGCGCGCAGCGTCTTCCCCATGCGCGACGTGTTCGCACTGATCACCCGGTTCGCGATGTCGAGGATTGCCGGCGTGGAGCGGTAGTTCTCCTCGAGGCGGACGACCGCGGCGTCGGCGAAGTCCTTGTTGAAGTCGAGAATGTTGCGGATGTCGGCGCCGCGCCAGCCGTAGATGCTCTGGTCGTCGTCGCCGACGACACAGACGTTGCGGAAGTGCGCCGCCAGCAGCTTGATGAAGCTGTACTGCGCCCGGTTGGTATCCTGATACTCGTCCACCAGGATGTACTGGAAGCGCTGCTGGTACCGTTCGCGCAGGGGTGCCTGCTCGCGGAGGAGCTGGACGGGCAGGACGAGGAGGTCGTCGAACGTGACGGCGTTGGCGCGGCGGAGCTCCCCCTCGAGCTCGCGATACACGATCGCCGCTGCCTTCGAGAACGGATCCATCGCCAGCGACTCGTACTCGCCCGGGGGCACGAGCGCGTTCTTCGCATCGGAGACCAGGCCGAGGATGCCCTTGGGAGTGAACTGCTTGGGGGAGATGCCGCGGCGCTCCATGATGCGCTTCACGACGCCGAGGGTGTCGTCCTCGTCGTAGATCGTGAACGCGGTGGTGCGGCCGACCGCGTCGGGGTGCATGCGCAGCATGCGCGCGCCGATGGCGTGGAAGGTCCCGACC
>JACDHQ010000564.1 GCA_013820975.1 Gemmatimonadaceae bacterium | reverse complement strand
CTTCGTGGGCAAACGACTGCTCGATGACGGCTCCGCGGATGCGGGCCCTTATCTCAGGCAGGCCCTACGAATGAGCGATGGCATGTTCGAGGTCCCGTACGTACCGGGGGAACGGCCCGGCGGCTTCCTCGAGGTCGACACACCGCTGGGCGAGGCGGTGATCTACTCCTTCGGCGCCCCCGGCGCGACGGACGTGGATCCGACCCACCTCGAGGCGTGCCCCATGACGTACGCCCGCTACATGTTGACCTCCGTGCTGGTCCTGCACCTCGAGGCGTTCGGCCAGTGGGATGACGCGATCATGCGCCGGATCGCAACCGGCGTCGCTCACTTCCTCCTCGATACCGACGACGTGACAAACAGCGACCAACCGTTCGCGGCGGGTGTGACCGGCAGCGACGCCGTCGCTGGGATGCCCCCCACCGAGTATCGATCCCGCAACTCCCTCATGGACTTCATCCTCACGCCCTTCGCCGCCTACGGTGTCTGGGACGAGAGCGGCAGGATCGACGACGTCACGAGTCAGGTCTATGACGCAGTGGAAGGCGACCCGGAGCATCCCGAGCAGGTGTTCGTCCCGGCGAGCATGTTGTTCGCCGCTACCGTCGCGGCGCAGAGCGAGTGACGACGCTCGGTCCGCGTGTGAGCGTCGTCATTCCGACGTACGCACGACCGGTGTTCCTGACCCGAGCGATAGCGAGCCTTCAGGCCCAGACCCTCGACGCTTGGGAACTGATCGTCGTCGACGACAACGGCGCCGGGAAGCCCGATCGCGTGGAGACCGAGGCGCTGATGGCGACGCACGCGGCCGACGAGCGCATCCGCTACGTGGCGCACGAGCGCAACCGCGGCGGCGCCGCCGCGCGCAACACCGGCATCGAGCTCGCGAGTGCGACCCTCGTCGGCTTCCTCGACGACGACGACGAGTGGCATCCCGACAAGCTCGCCGCGCAGGTCGCGTGCCTCGAAGCGGCCGACGAGAGTGTGGCGCTCGTCTACTGCCGGGCGCTCGTCGCGGAGGAAGGGACGCCGCGGACCCGAACGTGGGAGACGGACGGCGCCTCGCACACGCTGCCACACCTCCTCAAGAGGAACACCATTGGGTCGACGTCGTGCGTCCTCTGTCGGCGCGAGGCGCTCGTGGCGGTCGGCGGCTTCGACGAACGGATGCCATCGAAGCAAGACATCGACCTATACGTCCGCTTGGCGCAGCGCTACGAGTTCGCCTTCGTCGATCGCGCGCTCGTCACGCGGCACCTGCATGCCGGCGACTCCATCAGCAAGAATCTCGAGGGCTCCGTCGTGGCGCACAGATTGTTCTACGAGAAGTACCGCTCGCACATCGATGCGCTGCCGGAGGTGCTCCATCACCGGCTCGCGTCGCTCGGCAAAGTCCTCGTACAGGCCGGCCACCTCGGCGAGGCGCGCAGCGTACTCTGGCGGGCGTGGCGATTGCGCCCTCTCACAGTAGATGTTCCCGTTCACCTAGCCATGGCGTGTGGGCTCCCCAGAGGCGTCGCCGCATGGGCAGGGCGCCTGGGCCGACGCCTCCTCGGTGCTCGCAGCCAACGGACGCGCAACGAGGAGACGGGATGAGGATCCTGTTCGTCGCAGCCCGGTTCCATACGAACCAGGTGCCGTTCGTGAAGGCGCTCCAGGAGGCGGGGCACGAGGTCCTCTTCGACGTCCTGTTCAGGGGTGGCAGCGAGGATCACTCGCTCCTCGTACCCACGGTCGTCCGTCCGTCGCTCTTGTCGCGCCTCCGCATGCGGCTGCGCCGGCCCGTGAACGTGGCGGCGTACCACGCCGATCACTCGTTCCCGAGTTTCCTCCCGTACCTCAGGAGGCTTCGGCGTCTGCGCCCCGACGTGGTCGTGGTGCGGGACCCGAATCGGCCTTTCGCGCGGCGAGCGGCCCTGGCGGCTCGGCTCCTCGGCCGACGCATCGTGATCTACACCCAGGGCGAGGTCCATGCCCGGTCGACGCGGAAGAAGGATCTCATGCGCGAGGGGCTGATCCGGAGCCTCGGCGCCACGTGGTTCTCCCCCGTGCGCGGCGAACCGTCGTTGCCGCGGGTGCACGAGCGCGTGAACTACCTCCCGTTCGCCGCCGATCAGGATCGACCGGTGAAGGAGGTGTGGTTCGTGGATGATCGCGTTCGCATCTTGGCGATCGGAAAATTCGTGCCTCGGAAGAACCATCTCCTCCTGCTCGAAGCGTTCGACGTATTGCGCCGCGACCACGCCGTCGACCTCACGATCGTCGGCGAGTTGAGTCACGCGGACCATCATGCCCATCACGCGCTCGTGATGGACGAGATCGCGCTACGCGAACTGCACGACGAGGTTACGGTGCGCACCAACGTGCCGTTCACCGACGTCCACGCCCTGTACGTGCAACACGACCTCTTCGTGCTCGCGAGTCGCGACGAGCC
>JACDHQ010000563.1 GCA_013820975.1 Gemmatimonadaceae bacterium | reverse complement strand
CCGTCGAGCAGTTCGACGTGATCGTGGTGGGTGGCGGCCCCGCCGGATCGAGCACCGCGGCCGTCGTGGCCGAGGAGGGGCTCAGGACGCTCGTGCTCGAGCGTGAACACTTCCCGCGCTATCACGTCGGCGAGTCTCTGCTCCCGGCGACCTGGGATCTCTTCGACCGGCTCGGCGTCACCGCCGACATGGAAGCCGAGGGGTTCGCGGTCAAGCAGGGGGTCAGCTTCGGGCTCCCGGATCGGGACGACGATCTGACGCTCTGTACCTCGGAGTATCCCGAGTACTTCCCCCGCCCCTACTGCTATCATGTGGAGCGGGCACGCTTCGACGAGATCCTGCTGCACAACGCGCGCGACAAGGGCGCCGAGGTGCGGGAGGGTTGGACCGTGCGCGACGTGCTCTTCCAGGGCGACCGCGCCGTCGGCGTGCTGGCCGGGCCGAATGGCGAGGAGCCGAAGCCGATCCTCGCCCCGATGGTGGTGGATGCCACCGGCCAGAAATCCCTCCTCGCCCGCAAGCTGGGCTGGCGGCGGCCCGACCCCGCGCTCAACAAGGTGTCGCACTACACCCTCTTCGAGGGCGTCCGACACCCCGATCCCGATGCAGGCGAGCAAGCTCTCCCCGGAGAGCGCTTTGCCGACTCGACGGTCACGACGGTCGAGTCCGTCGAGGGGGGCTGGGCCTGGTACATCCCGCTGCGCGACCACACGGCGAGCGTCGGCGTGGTGCTCGATGCCAAGTACAAGAACGGGCTCAAGGAGAACCCGCAGGGCCGGTTCGACTACGCGATCGCCGGTTCGCCCAAGCTCAAGGCGTGGCTCACCGGGGCGCGCCAGACGATGGAGATGCACACGATCTCGAACATCTCCTATCTCAACGACCGCTTCGTGGGGAACGGCTTCGTGCTGGTGGGCGACGCCTCGATGTTCATCGACCCGATATTCGCGGCCGGTGTCACCCTCGCCATGCGCAGCGGCGTGTATGCGGGTGAAACCATCGTGGACTGCTTTGCCTACCGCGACTTCAGCGCCAGCCGTCTGGAGGCGTACGAGACGCGAATCCGGCTTCCGATGAGCCGGATCTTCAAGCTGATCTACAACTGGTACGCGATGCTCGAGAAGCGGGACGCCGGCGACCTGTTCCATCTGGCACAGGAGATCCCGATGCTGCGCGAGCGGCTGCTGGTCATCATGAGCGGCGGGTACGACCGCTACGACTATGAATCGCTGCTGACCGCCGCGGGCATGGAGCACGACTGAATCACGGGCACGATGTCCCGCATGACGGGGACGTCGACAGCCTCACCGCACCAAATCGCCCAGATGAACCGGCCAGGCGGGGCGACTTCATCAGCCAGACGAGAACGCCATGAAGACGGATGTCGTGATTGTAGGTGCCGGCCCCGGAGGCGCGGCGAGCGCTCTCTTCCTCGAGCGGCTCGGCATCCGCTCGACGATCATCGAGAAGGTGCCCTTTCCCCGCTACCACATCGGCGAGTCGCTCACGGGCGAGTGCGGCAACTGCCTGCGCTCGCTCGGGCTAGGCGACGAGATGCTCGCGCGCCAGCACCCCGTCAAGTGGGGCGTCCGCGTGTACAGCCAGAATGGGATCAACTCCTTCTGGGTGCCGGTCATGGGCCGGAACCCGGAAGGGACGCTCGTCGACGCCTCTACCTGGCAAGTGCGCCGCAGCGACTTCGACCAGATGCTGCTCGACACCGCGCTCGCGCGCGGGGTGGAGTTCGTCGAGGGCACGGCCCTGCAGCCGCTGCGCGAGGGCGACGCGGTGCACGGGGTGCGGGTGCGCACCGCCAGCGGCGCCACCGAGGATGTCGAAGCCGAGGTGGTGATCGATGCCTCCGGCATGGCGACCTTCCTCTGCAACGCGGGTGTCACCAGTGAGAAGGAGCGCGGCAAATACGACAAGCAGGTTGCCATCTTCGCGCAGGTCACAGGCGCAATCCGCGATCCGGACGCCGGAGATGGCAGCACGCTCAACTTCTATCAGCAGCGGAATCACTGGGCGTGGTTCATCCCGCTGGATGCCGATACGACCAGCGTGGGGGTGGTCGTCCCCTCGGATTACTTCGTCTCGAAGAAGGAGAGCAAGCACGACTTCCTGGTGCGCGAGCTCCACGAGCTCAACCCCGAGCTGGCGCGGCGGCTCCCGGAGATCCGGCTGACGGAAGAGGTGCGGGCGATCTCGAACTACTCCTACGCCATCCGCAACTTCACCGGCCAGGGCTATCTGTGTGTGGGGGACGCGCACCGCTTCGTCGATCCGGTCTTCTCCTTTGGCCTCTACGTGGCGATCAAAGAAGCGGAGTACGCCACCCAGGCGGTGGCGGCGTATCTGAACGGGGCGGGGCGCGACGAGGCGAATCCCTTCGCCGCCTACGAGCAGCTGGCCAACCGGGGAACCGATGCCTTCGAG
>JACDHQ010000562.1 GCA_013820975.1 Gemmatimonadaceae bacterium | reverse complement strand
AACGGCGTCCCGGTGCGACTCCTCTACCGCAAGGCCGGCGCCGAGCGCGCCGAGCTGCGCACGATCACGCCGAGCGCCGTTCGTGACGGACGCTGCGGCAACCGCTACGTCATCGCCGACGACCACGCGCGCCACGAGAGCCGCACCTTCCGCCTCAGCCGCATCGAAGGGGTACTGCTGTGACCCCGCCAGCCGCGACAATGAGGCCCATGGCGAACGGACAGCACCGCACGTGCGCGCTGCGCCACTACGGCACCGCGCGCGTAGTCGTCGAAGGGAACCGCGACGCCCGAGAGGTCGGACGGTGACCGCCCGCGAAGAGCACGACGAGGGCGGGCTTGACGAGGCGCGCGCGGACCTCGCGCGCGCGATCGAGCACGCCGAGCAGTTGGCCGGCGGCGACGCGGATCATCCCGGGCGCGACCTCGTGCCGGTCCGCTCCGATGACCCCATCGAGGTCAAGCGCCAGCTCGCCCACGCCCAGGCCGAGATTCGCAAGCAGCAGCAGGTAGTCCAGCGCGCCGCCGAGCGGATGCAGGAGGCCATGGAGCGTGAGATGGCGCGCGTCGAAGCGGTGCTGGCGCCCATGCGCAAGGCTGTCGAGCAGCTTCAACAGGGGCTCTTCTCGATCAACCTCTACCTCGGCCGAGACGAGCAGGTCGTGCTGCTGCGCGACGGCGACTCAGCGCCAGCCGACCAGGCGATTGCGCTGCGCCAGATGCTCCTCTACATGGACGAGGAGATGGCCGCCGCCGAGCCCGAGGGCGGGTTCACCCCCCGCGACGTGGAGGAGTTCGATCACTGGTTGCTGGCCGACGGCGACCATCTCGACCAGGTGCTCCCCGAGAGCAAGGGCATCGTCGCGCTGCGCCCCCGTCGCAAGCCCCCCCGCCACGATGGGTGGCGCAACCCCCAGGACGCCGAGGCCAACCGCTGCACCTACTGGCTCGTGCGCAACGGTGAGCGCGTCTACCGCATCGTGACGCTCCTCGAACTCGACGACCGGGTGCTCCCCCACGCCGACGAGATCGAGCGGCTGTTCATGCGCCGCCGGCCCGGCGGCACGATCGAGGCGATGCAGCCCGGCTCCCACGAATGGGAACGCGCACAGGACCACGCCGAGGACCGCGAGCGAACCTACCTGCGCGTCGGGCTGGTCCTCGAAGGGCTCCTGCACCGCACCCCGATCTTCCATCCGCTGCCCGTCGCGGGCGTCTCGTTCCTCGACCCCCGCGACGTGCGCGCCGGCAAGGTCCGCTACATCACCGACGCCGAGAGCCTGCTCGGCACGGGCCAAGAGTCCTTCGGGCACTGGCGGCGGCGGCTCGCTGAGGAGTTGCGGCCCGGCATGCGGATCGTGCTCGGGCCGGGTCTGCGGCGCTTCAAATACGACCACAGGGCCGGCAACGAGCGGCTACAGCCGGGGATCGCGAACCTGCCGCAGGTCCGCGCGATCTACACCGTGGAATCGTGTGGCCGCGCCCACGACCGAACGAGTGGGAGGACGGGCACGCAGGTCGTCTTTCGCTACCGCGAGGGTGAGCGGTGGGTGGGCGATGGCGCGTGGGGCGGCGGGGAGCTGCGCGAGCCCAAGCGCCGCGCAAGCTGCACGATCTACGCGCACGACGAGTTCGTGCTGCCGTTCGACCCCGCGACCGTCGAGGACATGGAACGGTTCCTGCGCTCGCGCACGGACCGCCACCACTACGAGGAGATGTTCCCGATCCTCAAGGCGGCCATCGCCGCCAAGCGCCGCGAAGCCGAGATCGAGGCACCGTTCCGCACGATGCTGGCCGGCGTGCTCGCCCGCGAGAACGGGGTCACTGTCGCCGACGCCGAGGCGGCCGTCAGCGATCTCGTGGACTGGTGGAAGCTCAAGAACCGCGCCCACCGGCCGCTTCTACTCGAAGCGGTCCATCCGGCAGCCGAGACCGAGGAGGAGGAGAGCAGCGGTGGTCGGCGATCGGCAGCAGCGCTGGGGATGCGCGGGCGCCGAGCGCAGCGCGAGGCGCTGGCCGAGGAAGCACAGGGCCGCTCGGAGCACGCACGCGCTGCGCGCGAGGCCGATGAGCAGGTCGAGCGCTCCAAGCTCGCCGTGCGGATGATCGTGGCCGAGCACGCACGGCGGCTGCGCGACGCTCGGCGGCCGCTCGACGAGACGCTGATCGCCAGGTTGCACGAGCAGCACCCGCACCGGCTCGTGATCGCCCGCCCGCGCGCCCGGGGCTACCTCGTCGTCGTGGCCGCCGAGCCGACGAAGAACGTCTACGTCCACGAGCACGAGTACACAGCGCGTGGCAAGCTCATCGAGTCCCGCGAGTGGGTCCTGCCGCGCCTGGCCCGCACCCGGGCCTGGCGGATCATCGAGCAGGACGACCGCTGGGCGCGGTGGGACTTCAACGCCGAAGAGCGCGGGCATCTGCGCGGCCCCGAGCG
>JACDHQ010000561.1 GCA_013820975.1 Gemmatimonadaceae bacterium | reverse complement strand
CCGCGCTCACCCTCGCGAATGTAGCCATCGCGCAGGATCGTCCCTGCGATATCCCGGCGGCGGAGCGGGGGCCGAGCGCGGACCTCTACTGCCTCACGCTGGTCGCGGCTCCGGGTTTCGAGCAGGCCGCGGGAACGGTCGAGCTGGCGCACATCCCGGGGCCGTTCACCATCGCGGTCACGCGCGACGGACACTTCCGGTACCGCCCCATCGCACAGCTCTCCGGGCTCCAGCCCGCCCACACGATCGGCGACTTCCGCGCCTACATCGCTTGGGCGGCGACGCCGGAGATGAGCCGCGTCGTGCGACTCGGCGTCGTCGCGCCTGGCCGCACGGAGCTTCCGCCGATCGACCTCGAGAAGTTCGTCATCATCATCACCGCGGAGCGCACGCTCGACGGCGAGGAGCCGGTGGGCCGGATCGTGCTGCGCGCGCAATCGCCGAGCACCAGGCTGCAGCCGCCCGACTTCCTGGAGTTCGCGATCGGGAGCATGGTGGATCGCGTTCCAGCGGATTCTGTGCATGGTCAGCACCCGCCCACCGCCGACTCGCTGACCGAGCGCGCCGCGGCACATCACTCCGCCCCGATCACCGGCGCGACCAGAGCGACTTCGCCCGCCGCATGGCCGCACCACCCGATGCACCCCGCGGTGCAGATGCTTCCTGCCGAGATGGCGCTCGTCCCCCGCGTATCGCCCTACCTGCCGTCGGTCGCCGATCCCACGCGGGTGCCGGCCGCGCAGCCGCGACAGGTGGTGCGGCTCTCGCACGGCGACACGCTGCGCCTCGAGGCGGGGCTCGTGCGGCGGACGTGGAAGGGAACACCGTACCTGATGTACGGCTTCAATGGCCAGCAGGTCGGGCCGCTGCTGCAGGTGGACCAGGGCGCCGAGGTCGTCGTGGAGTTCTCCAACGCGCTCGACCAGCCGACGACGGTGCACTGGCACGGGATCCGTCTGGAGAACGCGTTCGACGGGGTGCCCGGCATGACGCAGGATGCGGTGCCCCCCGGCGGACGGTTCACCTACCGGCTCCGCTTTCCCGATGCGGGCATCTACTGGTACCATCCGCACGTGCGCGAAGACATACAGCAGGACCTCGGCCTGTACGGCAACCTCATGGTGCGCTCCCCCCGCCCGGAGTACTTCAGCGCCGCGCATCGTGAGGAGGTGCTGCTGCTCGACGACATCCTCGTCGGCGAGGATGGCCTGCACCCCTGGGGCAGCGAGGCAACGACGCACGCGTTGATGGGGCGATTCGGCAACCTGTTCCTCGTGAATGGCGAACCGGGTTGGACCGGGAGTGCACGACGCGGTGAAGTCGTACGGTTCTTCCTCACGAACGTCTCGAACACGCGGACGCTGAACCTCTCGTTCGGCCCCGGCGCGCGCATGAAGCTCGTTGGCGGCGACGTGGGCAACTACGAGCGCGAGGCGTGGGTGGAGAGCGTCGTGGTCGCACCGGCAGAGCGGTACGTCGTGCACGTGCGCTTCGACAGGCCAGGCGCCGCGGCGCTCGTGAACCGCGTGCGCGGCCTCGATCACGTGTTCGGCCGCTTCTTCCAGGAGGAGGACACCCTCGGGGTGGTGCTGGTGGGTGAGGGTCCAGCCACGCCGGACCTCGCGGCATCGTTCGAGTCGCTGAGAGCCGATACGGCGATGCTCGGCGAGGTCGCCCGCCTGCGCACGTGGATGGAGCGCCCGGTGGACCGCGAACTGGTGATGACCCTCCGTACGCGCGACCTGCCGTTCATCACCCGCACGCTCATGGAGCTCGACTCGGTATATTTTGCGCCAGTGGAGTGGAGCGGGACGATGCCGCACATGAACTGGGCATCGACTGCGCGGCAGGTGACCTGGGTGGTGCGCGACCCGCGCACCGGCCGCGAGAACATGGAGATCGACGACTGGCGGTTCCGCACGGGCGAGCTCGTGAAGGTGCGCATGTCGAACGAGCGGTCGAGCTTTCATGCCATGCAGCATCCCATCCACCTGCATGGGCAGCGATTCCTCGTGTTGCAGGTGAACGGGGTCCCGCAGGAGAACCTCGTCTTCAAGGACACCGTCCTCCTCCCGGTCGGCACGACGGTGGAGCTGCTGGTGGAGATGTCGAACCCGGGCCGCTGGATGCTTCACTGCCACATCGCCGAGCACCTGTCGGCGGACATGATGATGGAATTCCAGGTGCAGGATCCGTGAGCGTTCCCCCACCCGAACTGGAGATGTCGCTGATGTCGATGACCTTCCGGCGCCCCGGCGCGACGTGCGCGCGCATCGTCACCGCCTCGACCGTCATGCTGCTCGTCGCGTGGTCCGCGGAGGCGCAGCGCCCGGAGCAGCTCACGCCGCAGGTTCGCACCATGGTATCGGTGACGGATCCGGTCGTGGCACTCACCAACGTCACGATCATCGACGGTACCGGCGCGGCACCCCGCCGGGC
>JACDHQ010000560.1 GCA_013820975.1 Gemmatimonadaceae bacterium | reverse complement strand
GGCTGGCGTCGGCATGCCACGCTGCGCTGCCGTGCCATTCGCGGCAGCTGTGCACCGGCACGACCTTGCCGGGATTCGCGCGCCGCTCGGGATCGAATACCTCCCGCAGCCGGCACATCGCGCTGAGCGACTCGGGGGTGAAGAGCGTCTCCATGTACGGCAGCTTGTCGAGCCCGACCCCGTGCTCGCCCGTGATCGTCCCGCCGGCGGCGATGCACGCCGTCATGATCTCCCCCATCGCCGCGTGGACGCGCTCCGACTCGTCGGGGTCGCCGGCGTCGTACCCGATGTTCGGGTGCAAGTTGCCGTCGCCCGCATGGAACACATTGCACACGCGGACGCGCTGGCGCACGCCGATCTCATGAATCGCCGCCAGCACCGCAGGCAGCTGCGTGCGCGGCACGACCGCGTCCTGCACCACGAGCTGGGGCGAGATGCGCCCCATGGCGCCGAACGCCTTCTTGCGCCCCTGCCAGAGCCGCGCGCGGTGCGCCTCGTCGCTCGCCGTCTCGACGTTCCGCGCCCCGGCCTCGCGGCAGATCGCGTCCACCGCCGCAACTTCGCCGTCGATTCCAGCGGCCGGGCCGTCGAGCTCGACGAGCAGCACGGCGTCGGCATCGACCGGGTATCCAGCCGCATAGATCGACGCCTCGACGGCACGTACGGTGGCGTTGTCCATCATCTCGAGCGCCGCCGGCAGGATACCGCTCGCGATGATCCCGCTCACCGCGCGCGCCGCGGCATCCACGCTCGTGAAGTCGGCGAGCAGCGTGCGGATCGCCTGCGGGTTCCGCGTGAGCCGCACCGTGACGTCCACCGCGACGCCGAAGCAGCCCTCGCTCCCGATGAAGGCGCCGAGCAAGTCATAGCCGTCGCTCTCACCGTCGGCGTTGCCGAGCGTGACGACGTCGCCGCTCGGCAATACCACAGTGCAGGCCAGCACGTGATTGAGCGTGACGCCGTACTTGAGGCAGTGCGGCCCCCCGGCATTCTCGGCGACATTCCCGCCGATCGTGCATACCGTCTGGCTCGAGGGGTCGGGGGCATAGTGCAACCCGTACGGCGCCGCCGCGCGCGTGAGCGCCGCATTGATCACCCCCGGCTCGACGACGGCACGCTGGTTCTCCGGGTCCACCTCGACGATGCGCTTGAGCCGGTTGAGGCAGAGCAGCACCGTGCCGTCCGCGAGCGAGCCGCCTGATAGTCCCGTGCCGGCGCCGCGTGGCACGAAGGGCACCCGCCACTCCGCGAGCAGGCGAACGACGGCGACGACTTCGTCCCGCGTGCCGGGGAAGACAGCGAGCCCGGGGTGCTTGTGGTAGCCCGGAAGGCCGTCCGATGCGTACACCTGCAGCTCGTTGCGGCGGGCGAGGACGCGACGCTCGCCGACGATCGCGGCGAGCGCCCTGGCGAGCTCAGGGCCCTGCGGGAGTACGGGAGCGTCGAGCGCGGTGGATGTCACACTTAATAGTATGCGGACTCACCCGGCACCGCCCACATCCGGCTGGACGAGCTGGATCGCATCGCGCAGCAGTTCGTACTCGAAAGGTGCGTCGAGGTGCGCGATCTCCCCGTCGGTCGCGATCAGCGCCGGCTTTCGCAGGGTGACCACGCAGCGATCGAGGAGGAGCGCCTCGAGCCGCGGCGCAGGAACCCCGCGTAGCCCCCGGATCGCGGCGCCGAGGGCGAGGGCCAGCACCGCGCCGCGCGTGCGCCCGCGGACGACCATGACGTGGAGCCCCCGCTCCCCCTCCGCCACGCGGCCGCCCAGGGTGGGCACCTGGAGTTCACGCTCGCCCACACCGATGAAGAGCAACGGCGTGCGGAAGGCGCGCGGGCCATCCGGGCCCGCGACCTCGACGGCGAAGCGGTGCATGCCGAAGTAGGTGCGCACCGCGGCAAGGAGCGAAGCGATGCGGTAGCCGTACGTGCCCTCGATCCTGTCGCGCGCGCGTACGAACGCGACATACGCGCCGACGCTGCTCGTGTTGAGGAAGATCCGACCGTTGACCCGCGCCACATCAGCCGGTCGCGCCACGCCGGTCTTCGCCAGCGTGATCGCTTCCGCAACGTCAACCGGAATCCCGTGGTCGCGCGCAAAATGATTGAGCGTCCCGGCGGGAATCACCGCCAGCTCCATCGGCAGGCCCACGAGTTCCGCGGCTGCGGCACCGACCGTCCCGTCGCCCCCAGCCACCACGATACGCCGGTGCCCCGCGACCACCGAATCCTGGATCGCCCCCGCAATTCCATCCGCGTCGGTCTCGATCACGTCAAAGCCCCCGGCCTCCCGCAGCGCCTCGAGCACATCGGGGGCCGAGCCGGCAGCGGGATTGATGATGACGGGCAGCGCGTGACCGAGGGCCGCGCGCTGCTCGCTCACTCCACCTTCACTCGTCATCGGCATCCTGTAACGACAAGCGCCCGGCAAAGCCGGGCGCC
>JACDHQ010000076.1 GCA_013820975.1 Gemmatimonadaceae bacterium | reverse complement strand
AGTGGAGCGCACCATCGGCACTGCACGCGTCGCCTCCGACGCGAGCCTCGCGTCGCGGAACTTCGGCGCTGCGGATTTCTACGCTCCTGCGCCGTCGTACGAGCGCACGCGGACGCAGGCCGTCTCGCTTCGGGTCGCGGACCTGCCGCTCGGTGCGTGGCACATCGCGTCCTCCCTGTCGGGGAGGCGGCACACGGACGACTTCATCCTGCGACGCGCGGATCCCGGCTTCTACCGGAATCGTCACACCACGCTGCAGCGCACGGCCGAGATCGTGGCGGCACGCACGGTTGGCGAAGCGGTGCGGATGGCTGCAGGGGTCGACGGGTTCGATGCTGAACTCGAGAGCGCGCGACTGGGCAACCGCAGGGAACAGCGTGCTGGCGCGTTCACGGAGGCCACGGTCGGGCAGGCCGGTCGGCCGAGCGTGACCGCCGGGATCCGGGTCGATGCCTCGACGTCGGCAGGGACGTTCGCCTCGCCGTCGCTCTCGCTTGCCCTGCCTGCCGGGCGAGTGACCCTCCTGCGGGCATCCGCCGGGCGCGGGTTGCGCGCGCCTTCGTGGACCGAACGCCATTACGTGGACCCGGCGCACATCGCCACTGCCGACCTGGAGGTCGAGCGCTTCTGGGCGGGCGAACTCGGCGCACGTGCGGTCGCGCGGTGGGGGAGCCTCGACGCTGCGGCGTTCGTCAGGCGCGCCGATGCACTCATCGACTGGATTCGTCCTGCCGGGGCTCCGGCGACTGCACCGTGGCGGACCGCGAACCTCGAGTCGGCAACCTACCACGGGGTGGAGCTGTCCGTGGGCATCCCGGAGGTGCTCGGCACCGACTGGACCGCGAGCGTGAGCGGGCTTCGGTTCGACGCGGAGGCAGCGGATGGGTATGCAGGGAAATATGCGTTGCGGCCCCTCACGCGAGTCGTCGCCGCTTCGGCTTCCCGCGGCTTCGGCGAGCGGCTGCGCCTCAGTGTGGCCGCCCGGGCCGCGCGCCGCGCGGGTGAGGCGCCCTACGTGCATGCCAATACCCGGGCAGCCTTGCGCCTCCGGCGCGGGTCGCTCCACCTCGACGCCACCAACCTCACCGGCGCGAGCTACCTCGACGCATCGGCGAAGCCGGTTGCCGGCCCGGCGCTCACGCTCGGGCTGCAGCTGTAGCTTTCGTCGCATCGCATCGCTCCCCAGCGGCATTGCGGATCGCCGCTGCCGCGGGCACCGTTCAGCGACCGTCCACATGGTTCGAGGCCCATGACCCACGCTCAATTCGCACATGGCTGACCCCACATCCGCACTCGTGGCAGTGATCATGGGGAGCAGGAGCGACCTGCGCACGATGCAGCCCGCCATCGACCTGCTGTCGGAGCTCGAGATCCCGCATGAGGTGCGGATCGTCTCGGCGCACCGTACGCCCGACTGGATGTTCGGATATGCCGCGAGTGCCGAGGAGCGCGGGCTGGAGGTGATCATCGCTGCGGCCGGCGGGGCGGCGCACCTGCCGGGCATGGTATCGGCGAAGACGCTCGTCCCGGTGCTCGGGGTTCCTGTTCCCGCCACGGTACTCAACGGCGTCGATGCGCTGCTCTCCATCGTGCAGATGCCGCGGGGCGTGCCGGTGGGCACGCTGGCCATTGGCGAGCCGGGTGCCGCGAATGCCGCGCTGCTGGCGGCGGCTATCGTGAGCAACTCGCGGCCGGAGGTGCGCAAGCGGCTGCGTGCGTGGCGGGCCGCGCGCACCGACGAGGTCATGCAGGACACCAACGTCGGCGGCTCGGCACGCTGATGCCGCCCATCCTGCCTGGCGCGACGATCGGCATCTTCGGCGGCGGGCAGCTGGGGCGCATGACGGCGATGGCCGCGCGCACGCTCGGCTACCACGTGCACGTCCTCGACCCGGGTGCGGACTGTGCCGCCCGCGGCGTGGTGGACCGCGTGGTCGCTGCCCGCTTCGACGATGCCGACGCGGCGGCCGACTTCGCGCGCCACTGCGACGTGGTGACGCTCGAGATCGAGCAGATCGGCCGCGACAGCCTGGCTGCAGCGGAGCGCTTCGCACCTGTTCGTCCCGGACCGGCGGTGCTCGAGATCATCCGCGACCGCTCGCGCCAAAAGGCGTGGCTGCGCCGCAACGGCTTTCCGCTCGGCGACTACCGTGAGGTCCGCACCGTCTCCGACCTCGAGGGCGCGGCGGCGGACTTCGGCACTCCATTGTTCGTGAAGGCCAACCATGGCGGCTACGACGGCCGCGGCCAGGTGCGGCTCGAGCGAGGGGACGGTGCCGCTGCTGCATGGCGCGACCTTGCTGCGCGTGCGAGCGTCGCCGAGCGCGGGTTGGACCTCGCGATGGAGATTTCCGTGCTCGTCGCGCGCTCGCCGTCCGGCGCGCTGGCGGCGTATCCGCCGGCGCTCAACCACCACGAGAACCAGGTGCTCGCGTGGTCGGTGCTGCCCGCCCCCGTAGATCCTGCGCTGGCTCGCGCCGCCAGCGACCTCGCCGAGGGGATCGCCGAGACGATCGGGCTCGAGGGGATTCTCGCGGTGGAGATGTTTGTCACGACCGACGGGGCGCTACTGGTGAACGAGCTCGCGCCCCGGCCGCACAATTCCTATCACACATCCGAGGCGGCGAGCGCCACCAGCCAGTTCGAGCAGCTGGTTCGCGCGGTGTGCGACCTTCCGCTCGGGGCGACCGATACCGTGACTCCCGGTGCGATCGTCAACTTGTTCGGCGACGTGTGGCTGAAGGATGCGCCGCCGCGCTTCGATGCCGCGCTCGCCACCCGGCACGCGCGCGTCCACCTGTACGGCAAGCCGGGGGCGCGAGCGGGGCGGAAGATGGGGCACATCTCGGCGATCGGTGCAACGACGGACGAGGCGCTCGCCCGCGCGAAGGAAGCCCTGTCGAGCCTGTAGAAGCGGGCCGCGCGCCCGAGACTTGCCGTGGGATCGAGGTCCGTGCAACGATCACCGCGACGCCGTCGCCTCAAGTCCATCAAATCATGCGCCTTACACTCCTCCGCCGCAGTGCGGCCGCCCTCGCCTTCGCCGTCCTCTCGGGTTGCGGCATGCTCGGCGGCGGCAGCAGCTCGCAGGTAGGCACCGGCACCGCAACGGCCACACTGCGCAACGCAGCCGGCGCCACGGTCGGATCCGCCACCTTCACCGAGACGTCGATCGGATTGCTCGTCACGGGGTCGCTGAATGGGATCGGGAGCGGCACGCATGCGATCCACGTTCACGAGACCGGTCAGTGCACACCGAGCTTCGCCGCGGCCGGCGGGCACCACAACCCGCGCAGCAAGCGGCATGGATTCCGGAGTCCTGATGGTCATCACGCCGGCGACCTGCCCAACCTGCACGTCCCCCAGGGCGGCACCCTCACCTTCGACCTCACGCTTCCGGACGTGCGGCTGCGCGGATCGGAAGGGTTGGTCGAGAATGACGGATCGGCGCTCGTGATCCACGCCGCAGCCGATGACTACACCACCGACCCGGCCGGCAATTCTGGCGACCGCATCGCGTGTGGAGTGATCAGCGGCTGACATGAACGTCCTCGTCCTGAACGCCGGCTCGTCGACCCTCAAGTTCCAGCTCGTCCGCACCGATGCCGAGGCGATGGCGAGCGACAGCGACGAGCGGATTGCCCGCGGAATGATCGAACGGATCGGCGGTGAAGCCGTGTTCACGATCCGGAAGGCAGATGGACAGTCGTCGCGTGGTACCGCCCCCCTCCGGGACCAGCGCGCGGCCATCGACTTCCTGCTGCGCTGGCTGGTGGATCCGGCATCGGAGACCGGGGTCACGCGCGTCGCAGAGATCGAGGGAGTCGGACACCGCGTCGCACACGGCGGTGAGGCATTCCGGCGCTCGGTGCTCATCGACGACGCCGTCCTGCAGGGCATCGAGGACGTGATCGACCTCGCGCCCCTGCACAATCCCCACAACCTCCGCGGCATCCACGCGACGCGCGCCGCACTCGGTGCCGGGGTGCCGCAGGTTGCCGTGTTCGACACCGCCTTCCACACGTCGCTCCCCGAGCATGCGTACCTGTACGCGCTGCCGTACCAGCTGTACCGACGCTATCGCGTGCGTCGCTACGGCTTTCACGGCACCTCGTACCGCTACATCAGCCACCGCTATCGCGGGCTGACGGGGCGGACCCGGGAGGCCACCAACATCATCGCCCTGCACCTGGGCAACGGCTGCTCGGCGTGCGCGATCAAGGGGGGCATCTCCATCGACACCTCGATGGGGTTCACCCCGCTGGAAGGGCTGGTGATGGGGACGCGCTCGGGCGACATCGACCCCGCGATCATCGACTTCATCGGCGGCAAGGAGGGGCTGTCCCCCCCGGAGGTCGAGAACATGCTCAACAAGCAATCCGGGCTGCTCGGCGTCAGCGGGCTCACGAACGACATGCGGGAGCTGCTTGCCGAGGCAGATGAGCACGACGACCGGCGGGCCTGGCTCGCGATCGAGCTGTTCGCCTATCGCGCCCGGAAGTACATCGGCAGCTATCTCGCCGCGATGGACGGCACCGATGCGATCTGCTTCGCCGGGGGCATCGGCGAGAACGCGGCCCCGGTGCGGGCGATGATCTGCGAAGAGCTGCGGTGGATGGGCATCGAGCTCGACCCGCGGCTGAACGATGCGATGGTCGGTGGCCGCGAAGGCCGCATCAGCACCGACGGGTCGCGAGTCGAGGTGTGGGTCGTGCCGACGGACGAGGAGCTCCTGATCGCACGCGACACCGTGCGTGTCGTGCAGGGACTCGAGTCGCGCTACTGATGCGGCTCCAGCCGTTCGGCCTCGAGCGATATTTCGCCCGACACGAGTTCTCGGTGCGGCACAACCTTGCCGCGTCCGACGTCCAGGGGCTCGCGCTGACGGAGCTGCTCGCGCTGGCGGACGAGGAGACAGCCGCGCTGTGGAGCCGACTCACCCTCGGCTACACGGAGTCCGCCGGGCTGCCCCTGCTCCGGCAGGAGATCGCCGACCTCGATGACCTCGACGTGGACGACGTCATCGTGTGCGCCGGCGCGGAGGAGGCCATCTTCCTCACGATGCACGCGCTCGTGGAGCCGGGGGATCATGCCGTCGTGGTATGGCCGGCGTACCAGTCGCTGCACGAGGTGGCGCGGTCGATCGGCGCCGCGGTCTCCCTCGTCGAGCTGCGTCACGAGGAAGGGTGGCAGCTCGACGTGGCGGAGGTCCAGTCGGCGATGCGGCCGGAAACGCGGGTCGTCGCGATCAACTTTCCCCACAATCCCACCGGCGCACAATTGCCGCAGGCGGAGCTGCTCGCGCTGGTGGCGCTCTGCGAGGCGCGCGGCATCACGCTCCTGTCGGACGAAGTCTACCGCTTCCTCGAGCATGACCCGCGGGACATGCTTCCCGCCGCGGCATCACTCGGCGAGCGCAGCGCGAGCATCGGCGTGATGTCGAAGTCGTTTGCTCTGGCGGGGCTGCGCATCGGATGGATCGCGACCAGGGATGCTGCCCTCCGGGAGCGGGTAGCGGCCCTGAAGGATTACACGACGATCTGCAGTGCGGCGCCAAGCGAAGTGCTCGCGTTGATGGCACTTCGCGCGCGAGCGACGATCCTCGAGCGCAGCCGCACCATCGTACAGGCCAACATGGTGAAATTCGGCGAGCTGGTCGGGCGGCACGCCGACCATATGGAGTGGGTGCCGCCACGGGCCGGCGCCGTGGCGTTCCCGCGCCTTCGCGATGCCGAGGCCGACCTGGAGGGCTGGATCGACCAGCTGATCGCCTCGGAAGGAGTGCTGCTTCTCCCGGGCACGCTGTTCGGTAGCCCGGGGCCGCACTTTCGGATAGGCCTTGGGCGAACCGACGGGCTGGCCGCGCTCGAGTGCCTGGACAAGAACGTCAGGCACTCCCTTTGCGACCCCATGGGCGCATGACCCTCCCCCCCCTCCCGGAAGCCCCCAGCGCCTCGCACGACCTCACCGACCGGGTCGCCGGCGGAATGGCGCTCGCCGGCGCCATGATCGCGTACGGAGCGCGCCGGCGCGGGCTCGGTGGGATGGCTGTCGGGATCGCCGGCGCCGGATTGCTCGCATCGATCGTGGCACCGCGGCTCACCCCGCGCGTGCGGCGTGTGGCCGACGCGGCGCGGCCGATCGACGTCGAGGGCAGCATCATCGTCGAGCGGCCTGTGGGCGAAGTCTTCGCGTTCTTCCGCAACTTCGAGCACTTTCCGCTCCTTGGCGGCATGCTGCACAGCGTCGAGGACTTCGACGACGGGCGCTCGCGATGGCGCGTGCTCGGACGAAACGGCGTGCTGCTCGAGTGGGACGTGATCGTGACGAAGTACGTTCCCAAGCGCGTGATCGCGTGGGAGAGCACCGGGCGCGGCCCCGTGGAAAGTTCGGGCACGGCCCGCTTCCATGCCGTGGACGACCATGCGACACGCGTCGATGTCTCGGTGCATTATTTCCCGCGGACGGTCGAGGCGGCGCGCGCACTCCGCCCGCTGATCTCACGCCTCGAGCGGCGCGTACGCGCCGCGATCGGGCGGATCGAGGAGGCGATGCACCGCGCCGGGCAGCCCGGGTTCTACGACCGGATTCCGTCGCACCCGCTTCCCGACCACTCGACTCCTGACTGATCGAGGCACCTCTCATGACACTGGCGATCTCCGGTCCGCGGCGCGTCCCGCGCACCACTGCAGGCAGGCCCGCGAATGTCGGTCGTCCCGAGCGCTGGGCGTCCGTCCTCGCGGGCAGCGCGCTGGCGGTCTACGGACTCGACCGACGCGATGCCGGGGGGACGATCCTGGCGCTGCTCGGTGCAGCACTCGTCCATCGTGGCGCAACGGCACGCTGCCCCCTGTACACGGCGCTCTCGGTGAGCACCGCCGACGATGCCGACGGCGACGGTAGCACCCCGACGTCGCCCGCCGCGGCCTTCCGCGCGAGCGACGCGGTCAAGGTCGAGCGCAGCATCACGGTGAATCGGGCGCCTGCTGAGCTCTACGCCCTCTGGAAGGATCCGCTCAACCTGCCGCGGTTCATGACCTGGCTCGAGGAGGTGCATCCGATCGATGGCCGCCGCGCGCGCTGGAAGGCGAAGGGCCCGGCCGGCACTTCGATCGAGTGGGTGGCCGAGGTGATCAACGAAGTGCCCGATTCGCTGATCGCGTGGAAGTCGGTGGCGAATCCCGACATCAAGAACGCAGGGTCGGTCCACTTTCGTCGCCAGCGAGGCACGAACGCCACCGAAGTCCGGCTGGTGTTCGAGTGGGTCCCGCCAGGCGGTCGCGCCGGGATGGCCGTCGCGAAGCTGCTCGGCAGCAACCCGGCCAACCGCATTGCCGACGGGTTGAAGAAGTTCAAGCGGCTCGCCGAGCGCGACTAGCCCCGATCGGTAGCCCGCCGGCCGCCGCCACCAACGGTGCGACGGTCGGCATGCCCCTCGGCGTGTCCCGGCACGCGGGGCACCTCGAACAGCTTGAATGGCGGCCGGTCGGGAAACTGTTGCTCGAGCAGGGGAAGTGCGACGTTGTACACCGGCGTCCCGCTGGTCGTGCGCCCCTCGTGGGTGCCGCGGTGCGCATGGCCATGAAAGACGGCGCTCACCGGGTACCTGTTCAGCGGCTCCTCGAGCCGGCTCGATCCCAGGAAGGGAAAGATCTCGACCGGTTCGCCCTCGACCGTCTGCTGGATTGGTGCATAGTGCAGGACGGCGATGCGGCTCGCCGTGGTGAGCTTTGCGAGCGCGCTCTCGAGCTTGAGCGCTTCCTCGATGGCTTCGTGCACGAACAGCTTGATGACCCGCTCGCCCCAGGCGCCGAGGGCACCGCGACCGAACCCCCCGCAGAAGCCGCGGACCCCGGCGAACCCCACGCCGTGCACCTCGATCCCCTCGCCATCGAGCACCCGCACGCCAGCATCGGTGAGGATCTCCGCCACCGCCGTCTCCTGCCC
>JACDHQ010000559.1 GCA_013820975.1 Gemmatimonadaceae bacterium | reverse complement strand
AGACTTCTTCCGTTACCCGCCACCCCCCGCACTAGCTACCATGAGACTGAATTCCGAGACGGGCAGCGCGACTTGGCTGTTCACGTCGCCACCCCAGAACGATCCTGGTCCGCCTGCCGCTTCAACGCCAAGGCATGGAACGCCTGCGCCGCCTCCGGTCGCTCCCTATGTGGCTTCGCCACCATGACGGTGGTGATGATCGCTTCGGGCTCATCGAGCCGGACGAAGACGGGTGAGGGGGTCACGGCGAGGTTCGACGCGAGTTCCGAGGTTACGCTGACGCCCACGCCCATGCCGACGAGACGGAAGATCGTCGTGTACTCTGCGCCGGCACAGATGACGTTCGGGACGAATCCCGCTGCGACGCAAAGATCCGAAACGACCGAGTAGAAGGGTTCGTGCTTCCTGACGCTGAGCACGAATGGTTCGCGCTTCAGGGCACGGAGCGGGATGCGGAGTTCGTTCCGGTCCGGGTGCGTCGGCGGGAGCGCCGCGATGAGCGGCTCGCTCCCGAGCTTCGTGGTCTCGAGCGGCGTCTCGCCCACTGGCATCCGCAACAGGCCGATGTCTAGTTCGCCCGTTTCGACCATGCGAAGGATGTCCTCGCTCCGCCGCTGAGCGATCTGCACGGTGATCTTCGGATACCGGCCCCGGAACTCGGCGATGAGCTCGGGGAGGAGAAACGCAGCCAACGTCCCAGACGCACCGACGCGCAGGTGCCCTCGGTGGACTCCGGCCATCTCGACGATCTCGCTCCTCGCAATCTGTGCCTGGTGGATCAGAGACCTCGCACGCGGTAAGAAGGCACGTCCGACGTCGGTGAGTTCGACGCGGCGGTTCGTGCGCAGGAAGAGCGCCACACCGAACTCAGCCTCCAAGCGCCGAATATGTTGTGACAGCGGCGGCTGCGCCATCCCGAGCTCCGCCGCGGCTCGCGTGAAGCTCAAGTGGTGCGCAACGGCAATGAAGCATTCGAGCTGACGAAGATTCATCGGCACGCTCCGACCCCCAACGCCCTTAAACATATCTCTTTCGTCTCATTCGCCACACGTTCGGTATTGGACACGTGTGGCGCGCGCGACTACTATGGAGCACTCTCACGGCACGCCCTCGAGTCGGCCGCCACCGGCTCGTGTGCGAGAATCGGGTGAAGGATGCGGTATCGGATTAGCGGTGTCCAGGTGTTCGACGGGATCGACCTGCAACCGGCGACTCGAACGGTCGACGTCGACGGCGCACGAATCGCGTCCGATGGTCGCGGAACGCCGGCGAACGTCATCGACTTCTCACACCTGCCGCATGCCACCGTCCTCCCGGGGCTCATCGACTCGCACCTCCACTTCGCCATCGGCGGAGCGGATCAGGGAGAGAAGGCCAACCCTGCGGCCCTCGTTGCCCTCCGTATGGCGCACAGCGCGCAGGTCAACCTCCGCGCGGGCATCACCACGGTGCGCGACATGGGCGCGAAGGAGCACATCGACGTCCACTTCAAAGAGGCCGTGGCGCTCGGTTTCGTGCGCTCACCTCGCTACCTCGTTTCGGGCAAGCCCATCATCGCGACCGGTGGTCACTGCACGTACATGGGCCGGCAGGTCGACGGTCCCGAAGAGGCGCGCAAGGCGACGCGGGAGCAGCTGAACGCCGGTGTCGATTGGATCAAGATGATGGTCACCGGCGGAATCATGACGCGTGGCACCGATCCCCGCACGCAGCAGCTGTTCGACGATGAGATCGAGGCTGTCGTGAAGGCGGCACACGCTGCCGGGAAACCGGTCGCCGTCCACTGCCAAGGGGGGCCGGCCGTCGTGGCAACGATCAAGGCGGGCGTCGACTCGCTCGAACACGGCATGTGGCTCGGCGACGAGGCGATCGACTTGATGCTGAAGCACGACACGGCCTACGTGCCGACTCTCTCCGCATTCCACCTGATCGCTGAAGGCGAGTCGATCGAGGGTGTCTCACCCCCTGCATGGGCGGTCGAGAAGTCCAAGGTCGCCACCGAAGCCCACCGCGGCTCCTTCACGAAGGCCGTGGAAGCGGGCGTCCGGATCGTCGCCGGCACGGACTACAAGCACGGTTCGCTCCCGTTCGAACTCTCGCTCATGGCCGATTGGGGGATGCCCAACGTCGACGTGCTCCGCTCGGCGACGAGCCGCGCGGCCGACCTGCTGCGCCTTCCGAACGTCGGCCGAATCGCCGAGGGGGCGGAAGCCGATCTGATCGTCGTAGCGGGTGACCCACTCCAAGACATCGGTGCGTTGGTCAACGTCGAGCTCATCGTCCAGGCCGGTGAGGTCATCTTCGACAAGCGCATCTCTGGTGAAGTCGTCTCCATCCTCGAAAGGGAGGTAGTCCGGTGAAACCACTCACGCTCGCTCTCACGCTCGCCGTAATGCTGCTGGGTCTCGCGCTCGCCCAAGGTCCTCGTGAAGAGACCGTGGTCGT
>JACDHQ010000558.1 GCA_013820975.1 Gemmatimonadaceae bacterium | reverse complement strand
AAGGACGGATCGCACCCTACAGCAACTACGGACCAAGAATCGACATCATGGCACCTGGCGGCAACGCGGTGCTCCCGTCGTATCCGGCGGCCGGCATGATCCTGAGTACCGATTGGGGGCCCGCTGGGGCGACCTACTCCCGTGCCGAAGGCACGAGCATGGCGGCGCCTCACGTGGCGGGCGTGCTGGCGCTCATGGCGAGCCTCCAGCCGACGCAGTCGCCGCAGCAGCTCCTGCAGCGTCTCTTCTCGAATGCAACGACGATGCTCGAATTCCAATGCGGCGGCCGAACGGCGTCGTGCGGTGCAGGTCTCCTCGACGCCCTCGGCGCCGTCGCCTCGGCGCACGAGCCGGCAGTGTTCTCGACGATCCACGTCCTCGCCGAGCGCTGCAATGATTCCGCTTGTCGAACGACCGATCCGAACCGATCGAAGATCATGACGCTCTCACCAGGAGCGACGTCCGGCCCCTACTCGTTCACGCAACTCGCCGCCGGAGTCTACGACGTGTGGGCATTTCGCGATGACAACGGCAATGGCCTGTTCGATGCAGGCGAGCCGTGGGGCGAGTACCCGACCCTGATCGCGCTGTCCGGAAGCGTCCGCAGCAACATTGACGTGGTGATCCCGGGGGTGGCTGCCTCGAGCGCGTTCTCCATGCGCTCCCGGCCGCGTGACGTCCCGTCGAACGGCTGGTGACCCCCGAACGCCTTGCGCTCCATGACTCGCTCGCACGCTTCACCGATGATCCAGGAGGTCGGCATGTTGCACGTTCGTTCGAGAGGACTCGTGGGATGGCTCGCTCTGATCTTGGCGAGCACGGCATGCGGCGGAATCCCTTCCACGCCTTCGCACGTACCGACGGTGACGAAGGTGTGGATCGATCATCGCGACCTGTCACTGGAGGTCGGTCAGTCCATGGCGCTCGAGGTCACGGTCGACACGCATCACGGAGCCAGCAGCGCCGTGGTCTGGTCGAGCACGGATCCTGCGTTCGTGACGGTCGGTCACACTGGCGTCGTGACGGCACGCAGCGCTGGAGCCGCGAGCATCAGCGCGGTGAGCGAGCACGATCCGACCATGCGAGACAGCGTGACCGTCATCGTCGAGGGCGAGATCGATGTCCTGTGGACCCGCCAGTTCGGCACGACTCGCGTGACCGACGTATCAGTGGATGGCCTCGGAAGTGCCTTCGCGATCGTGGAGAGCGTCAATGACCGTGGCACCGTCTCCACGACGCTAGCAGTTCATACTGCGGCCGGAGACAGGAAGACCTTCATCCATCTGCCCTCCTTCATCTTTGCCGGCATTGCTCACGACGGCTCCGACAACCTCCTCCTCGTCGGGACTGCGGACGACGGCATCGTGATTCGGCAGTATGAACCGGGCGAAGGAGGGGATCCGATCTGGACACGTACCATCCCTACTCGAACGGGCAGCGCGATCGCTGCCGATCCTTCCGGCAACGTGTTCGTCACGGGCTGGCGGCCGGGTACATCCGGTGGCTCGCGGCCTGGGTTCGTCCGCAAGTACTCCCCAGCAGGCGCCCTCCTCTGGGACCGCTACAGCGACTTCGACCCACACGACCCCGGTACGCACCTCGCGACCGATGCGATGGGCAACGTGATCGTCGCCAGTGGCCACGGGAGCACGCGCCTCCGAACGTTTGATTCCAATGGCAACCTCGTATGGTCCCGCATCGTCAGCGTCGACGCCACCCCTGGCGGTCTCGCAATCGACCCATCCGGAGGCATCTACGTTTCGATGACCTCCGACGCGGCGTCCGCATCCCAACTCGTCGTGGTCCGTGCATACACGGAGACCGGCAGCGTGCGCTGGAGTCGCGAGGCAGCCAGCGCGGGCCACAATGTGGTGGCGGGAGACCTCGTCGCAAAGAACGGGATGGTCTACCTCGTGGGGACTACGGACGGTACGCTCGGAGCATCGTACGCCGGTGGCAACGATGCCTTCGTGCGAGCGTACTCCGACTCGGGTCACGAGCTCTGGACCCACCAATTCGGCACCCCGCAGCACGACGCCGCCCTCGCGGTCGCGGTCGACGCAAGCGGCGACGTGTTCGTTGCGGGCCAGACACTTGGAACGCTGGTGCCGCCGGGGCCGAGTGGCGGCGCAGGATTCCTCAGGAAGCTCGCGCCGTAGGGAACCCCACGTGCGAAGTGCGTACGTGCGGTGCCAGTGTGCCGGTTCGCCCCCGTACCAGCAGCAGCATCACGCCTCGCGGCGCGCGAGCGCCTTGGCGATCTCCGCGCGGGCCCCTGCTCCGGTGGGAGCGACTTCGTGAACGGGACGCGCTCGGCGAGCGACGCGGCGATGCTCGCGTCGTCCGTGGTCAGCGCCCACCCCGCCCCGTCGTGGGGACCCCGCCCGCCGGCCGCCCGATCGTGCCCGGCCCCGCCGAGCGCGGTCCCACCTCGCTCCCGCGCGCGGGGCG
>JACDHQ010000557.1 GCA_013820975.1 Gemmatimonadaceae bacterium | reverse complement strand
GCCGTGTAGTTGTCAGTGAGCTGGTCATCGGGAATCGCGGCGACGGTCGCTGGCAGGCCGTAGCCCTGCAGCACGTCGAGGAAGCGGCGCGCGGAGTCGGGTGCGGTGCCGAGGCGCTGGAGGGTCAGCGGATCGGCGGCGGTGAGCGTCTGCAGCGGATTCACGCGGCGACGCAGCTGCCCCGAGCCGAAGAAGAACAGGCGATCGCGCGCAATCGGGCCGCCGATGCCACCCGAGAGCTGGTGCTGGGTGAATCCCTGCCCGAACCCCTCGCCGCTGTCGTCCGACCACTGCAGGCGCGGATCGCGCAGGTTGTAGTTGACGGAGCCGGCGATGTCGTTGGTGCCACCACGGGTGGTCGTCTGGACGATCCCGCCGGTGAATTGCCCGCGCGCGACATCGTACGTATTGGTGACGACGCGCGTGCTGCGCACCGCTTCCTGCGGCACGGTGCCCGCCTCGAACCCGAGGCCGTCGAGCGTCACCCGATTCTGGTCGGGACTCTGGCCGGCGACCGAGAACCCGGCAGCGGCGGTGTCGCCGCCCGTGACGGAGATGACGCCCGGCGAGAGCAGGGCGATCGCATTGGGATCGCTGGGGTCGATCGGCAGGCGCGAGAGCTGTTCGCCGCTGAGCGTGCGCCCCGTCGATCCCGGCGTCGGCCGGTCATCCTGGGTCGTTGCCGGGCGGCGTGCCGCCTCGACGACGACCGCCTCGAGCTGCGTCGCGACCGCCGTCATCTGGAAATTCGCGACGAGGCGATCCTCATCGGCGATCCGTGCCACGTTCACCTGCTGCGGCGCCATGCCGAGGTAGCGCGCCGTCACGCGGTACTGTCCGCCGCCGTCGGGAAAGAGCAACGTGTACTGCCCGCGCTCGTTGGTGGTCTTGCTGCGCGAGATTCCCGTCTCGACCGACGTGGCCGTGACGGTCGCCCCGTTGACAGGCGCACCGCCGGTCCCGGTGACCGTGCCGGTGAGGATGTCGGTGGTGCCGCCCACCTGCGCCCGAGCGATCACAGCCGTGGAAAGGAGGGCGACGATTGCGAGCGTGGCCATGGTGGCGAGGCGCGCTCCCGGGCGGGGAGCGCGGCGCGTCGCGGGATGGTCCGGATGGGTCAGCATGCGAAAAAGACTCCGACGGTGAGTAGTGCGTGGCGCGAAGGCACCCACTCAATTACTGCGCCCTCCCCCATAACGTTGACGGGGAAGCCGAAATCGGCTTCCCCCCGTCATCCCGCATGGGTGGTCAATGCTCATGCCCCTCGGGTCCGTGGACGTGGCCGTGGGAGAGTTCATCCGCGAGGGCATCGCGGAGGCCCACGATCTCGATCTCGAACATGAGGGCCTTCCCCGCCATCGGATGGTTCCCGTCGACGGTCACGTGCTCGGCGTCGACATCCACGATCGTGAAGACGGGGCCGGCGCCCTCGGCCTCGACGGTGAACTGGTCACCGATCTCGAGCGTGGCGTCGGGGGGAAACTGGCTGCGCTTCACCTGGGCGACCAATTCCGGGTTGACGTCGCCGTAGGCGTCGGCCGCGCTGACGGCGATGTGGCGCTTGTCGCCGTCCTCGAGAAGGAGCAGCTCGCGCTCGAGGCCGGGGATGATCTGCTGGCGCCCTTCGATGAAGTAGAGGGGATCGCCGCCGCTCGACGAGTCGAGCACCTGACCGTCTTCGTCGCGGAGGGTGTAGTGGAAGCCGATGACTTTGGTCATTGCGGTCGAGTGTGATGGGTCGGGTAAAGTGGCGAGGCGCCGCCGGTGGATTGCGAGGTCGAGTGGCGTCGTGGGGGGTGAGTCGCGGCGCGCCGCCGTATCAACTGCAAGGTCCAGGGTCGCCATGCGCGTCGAGAGGCGGCACGGCGCCGTAGCAAAAGCAAAACCCGCCTCGCTCGCGCGATGCGGGTTCGATCGTACACAGGCGTTACCGATCAGAGCCACAGGGCGGGATTGAACCGCCGACCGCTCGATTACGAATCGAGTGCTCTACCGCTGAGCTACTGTGGCGGTGCCGCGCTGCGGCATCGCCACCGCAGCGGTTCATCAGAATCGCAAACGCGTCGCGTTTGCTCCAGCGGGGCCGCGCTGCGGCATCGCCACCGCAGCGGTGTTCCTTTTCCTTCGACTCATCCTGCGCAATGCCCTGGCACGGACTCGAACCGTGACGCCTCGCGGCACCACCCCCTCAAGATGGCGTGTCTACCAATTTCACCACCAGGGCATTCAGCCGCGGCCGAGGCCGGGCGGTCCAGCGTACTGCATCGTGCATCGTGCATCACACATCGTGCATCACACATCGTGCATCACACATCGTGCGGTCGTGCTTCGTGCGGTCGTGCATGCCGGCGATGCTGCCGCCGACGGTCATGCGTCACGAACAACCACGGAAGCGACGGGGCTCGAACCCGCAACCTCTCGAGTGACAGTCGAGTGCTCTAACCAGTTGAGCTA
>JACDHQ010000075.1 GCA_013820975.1 Gemmatimonadaceae bacterium | reverse complement strand
CGGCTGACGGTGAGCTGCCACTCCCCCTGCCGCCGAGTCCCGAGTCGCCGGTCGAGGTCCGCACGCGGCCACACGGCCACCACCTCGAGAAATCGGCTCGCACGCTGAACGGCCACCTCCGCTGCCGCCGCATGCGCAGCCGCACTGGACGATTCCATCGCAAGCGCCGCCAGCGCGCTCCCGAGGACGCCGAGAATGGTGAGTGCCACGAGCGCTTCCAGCAGCGCCACCCCTGGCCTGGTGCGCTTCACCGCAGACGCCCCGTCCAGGGATCGGCCGCGATGCCCGAGTCGGCGGTCACGGAGCCGTCCGGGGCGACAGTCACGGCGGCCGCTCCGGCAGGCCCGCGGACAGAGATGGTTATGGTGCGCGCACTCTCGATTGCGTCGCGGCGCGCCGCCAGGATCTGGTCCTGCACCGACGTGTCGGGAGCAGGCGTTCTGCTGGTGACACCGAGTGTCACGACGGCCATTCCCGTTCCGAGGATGACCAGCACGACGAGCACTTCGATGAGCGTCATCCCCGTACGCATCGTTCGACAGACACGGTGCGTCTTCACGGCCGCACGCTGTAAAGTGCCTGCAGCAATGCCCCGGCGACGATAGCGACGATGGCCCCGAAGGTCAGGATCAACACCGGCTCCACCAACGCAACGGCCGCCCGCGTGTGCCGGACGGTGCGATCGCGTTCGATGCGAGCGGCATGACGGAGCAGCGAAGGTACCGTCCCGGCACTTTCACCCGCCTGGATCAATTGCCGGGCAACATCGGTGAATGCCTTCCGCTTCTGGAGCGCGCCCGAAAGGCGCTCACCATGCTCGACATCCTGGCGCACGGAGGCCAACCGCGCGGAGAGCTCCCGGTCGTCAGCTGCTGCGCCCGCGTGTGCCAGTGCCGGCGCAATGGGCACGCCGCTTTCCAGCAGGGCCGACAACGCGACGCAGACCCGCGCGGTCGCGGACGCATGCCGAATCGGGCCCACGACCGGCAGTCGGAGCAGCAACGCGTGCCACTGGCGCAGGCCGTCGGGGCGACTCGTCACCACGCGCCAAATGACAATGGCCAGCAGCACGACGAGCGCGCCGGGAATCGCCGCAGTTCGTGTGACGGTTGCGACGTCCAATACGAAACGCGTCGCGGGGGGAAGACTCTGACCGAGCTCCCCAAGGATGGCGGCGAACTTCGGGAGCACCACGGCGACAAGAAGTCCGACGGCGGCACTGCCGCTGATCCCGAGGACCGTCGGATAGGCCAGGGCGCTGCGGATCGCCGCTCGTGTCGCCGCGTGGTCCTCGCAGATTTCTGCCGCATGGCCAAGCGCCGCGGCCAGCCCTCCGCCACGCTCACCTGCCTGCAGGATTCCGGTCACCATCGGTGGAATCGCGAGAGGGGCGTCAGCCAGCGCGCGCGCGAGCGACTGCCCCTCTCGCACTGATTGCGTGACTCCGGGAAGCGCGGCGCGCCAGCGATCGGGAGCCAGGCCTTCCATCGCCGCCAGGGCGCGGGCGGCAGGCAGCCCGGCACCCAGCAGGTCGCTCAACATTCTCAGCACGAGCGCGAGCTCGGCGTGATCGGCGGCGTGGCGCTGAGCGCCATCGCCACGTGCCGCCGTGAGACGCACGGCGAGCAGGCCTTTCCGTGCGAGCTGTTCGGCGGCGGCTTCCCGCGAGGTCGCCGCCATCCAGCCCTGCTCGAGGCGGCCGTCTGCAGCCGCCGCGCTGAAGGCGAATCCCTCGTGCATCATGCGCGAGTCATTGGACAGGCCCGCCCCAGGAGGTGACATCTGCGTCTTCACCTGTGCCACCCGGCTGGCCGTCCCGGCCCAGCGAGTACAGGTCGAACGACTCCGGGTTGAGCCGGCCCGGGCTCGAATAGAGGAACGGGCGGTTCCACGGATCGGGCGCGATCACCTTGCTGACGTACGGGCCGCGCCAGTTGCGGGGTGCTTCCCCAGAAGTTGGCGCGACCCTCAGCGCGGCGAGCCCCTGATCGGACGATGGAAAGTGGTCGTTGTCGAGGCGATACGAGTTGAGCGCGAGGGCGTAGAGCTCCACCTGGCTTCGTGCGGCGCTGGTCCTGGAGTCACCGACGTTGCGAAACACGGATGGACCCACCAGCGCTGCCAGCGCACCGATGATGGTGATGACGACCAGGAGCTCGATGAGCGTGAAGCCGCCCCGTCCCCGCGCTGGATCAGGGCGCGACACGCAGCACCTCCTCCACCGTGGTGAGGCCAGCCTGGACCTTGAACCAACCATCCTCGCGCAATGACGTCATGCCTCCCTGCCGAGCCAGCGTCCGCAGCTCCGACCGCGGCGCACGGCGCGTCACCGCATCCTTCAGCTCTTCGGTCATGAGTGCGAGCTCGAACAGCCCGATGCGGCCGCGGAACCCGGTGTCCCGGCAGGCCGCGCACCCAGCGCCACGTCGGAGCCGGACCCGTCCAGTCGGCTTCCCTGAGAGTTCGGCCACGAGCTCAGGGCTGGGGGCATACGATGTCGCACACGCCTCGCAGATGCGCCGAACCAGTCGTTGCGCCGCGATGCCCTCCACGGTCGCTGCGACCAGGTAATCGGGAACTCCCAGGTCGAGCAGGCGGGCGATGGCGCCGACGGCGTCGTTCGTGTGAAGCGTGGAGAACACGAGGTGACCGGTCATCGCCGCCTGGACTGCAACCTCCGCGGTCTCGGCATCGCGCATCTCGCCGACCATGATGACGTCGGGGTCCTGCCTCAGGAGCGATCGCAGCGCGGCGGCAAAGGTGACACCCGACTGCCTGTGCACGGGCACCTGGGCGATCCCAGCGAGTTGGTATTCGACCGGGTCTTCGACCGTGAGAATCTTCTCGCGCTCCGCATCGCGCCGGGCGAGACACGCATACAGCGTCGTGGTCTTTCCGCTGCCCGTCGGGCCGGTGACGAGCATCATTCCATGCGGCCTTGCGGCAACGTGCTCGAACCCTTCCCTCAGCCGTGAATCCAGCCCAAGCTCATCGAGCGATACCGGCCTGCCACCGCGGTCGAGGAGACGCAGTACGACGCTTTCTCCGAACATCGTGGGGACGGTCGAGACGCGGAGGTCGAGCTCCCGCGAGTCGAGCCGCACCCGGATGCGGCCGTCCTGCGGCCGGCGCCGCTCCGAGATGTCCAGCTCCGCGAGCAGCTTGATCCGGGAGACGACCGCCTGGTGCAACTCGGCTGGTGGCTCGAGGGCGGGCGCCAGCGCTCCGTCGAGCCTGAATCGGGCTGAGATGCCGGTTCGCGTTGCCTCGAGATGAATGTCCGATGCGCCGGCTTCAAAGGCGTCGCGCACGAGCAGGTTCACGTATCGGACGACCGGTGCCTCGCTGGCGAGACTCCGGATGTCGGCCAGCGCGTCGTACTCACCATTGAAGTCGTCCGCACCGCGTTCGAGCTCGATGCTGCGGTCAGCGCGGGTGACGAGCCGCTCGATGAGTCGATCGACTTCGTCGGCTGCGACCTGCTCCGGCGTCACTGGGCAGCGATACGCCAGCGCGATGTCGTCAAGTGCATCGGCCGCGCCTCCCGGCGCGATGGCGACGACGATCGCCCCGTCAGCCGACCGCCGCGCCGGGCAGCATCGGTGATGCAGGAGGAACTCGCGTGAGAGTCCGTCGGCGAGCGTGATGTCGTCGCCCTGTCGTGTGGAGGTCACGCGTGCTGGAATGGCAAGCACAACGCCAACTGGCGAATGGACGTGCATGTCGCGTCGGCGCATGCGCTTGCACGTTCATGGCTCGCGTACCGTCTCAGCCTGGGCATGTCGCACCTGCGACACCGTGCGACAGTCGAGTGTCGCACAGCGACAGATGGTCTCGGCTTTTGAGGTCAGCCTTTCTTCAGGTCCCGATACACAGTCGAGCGCGAGATTCCCATCACCCGTGCCGCTTCGGTCTTGTTCATCGAACCGACGAGAGACTGCACCCGTTCCGACCTCGATTGATCGGTGGCCGCAGGGGTACCTGAGGTGCAGCCAGTGGGCGGATTGTACTCCGGCCGGAGCGTCGTGTCGCCGTCGGCATTCACGAGGATTCGCTGGATGGCTCCGTCGAGCTGCCGGACATTGTAGGGCCACTCCGCGCGCTGGAGAGCATCGAGGAGCGTTGCGCTCAGTCTGGGAACCACGGGGCCGTAGCCGAATCTCGGGGCGTGGGTTGCCACGAACTGTTGTGCGAGCTGCGGAATGTCCTCGCGGCGCTCGCGCAGCGACGGAACCCGAATGACGAAGTTGCCGAGACGCGCCGCGAGGTCCGGCAGGAATTCGCCACGCCGTACGAGCTCCTCGAGCGGCACGTTGGTGGCTACGACGAGTCGGACGTCGGTTCGTACGGGGCGGTCACTTCCCACGGGCCACACCTCGCGGTGCTCCACGGCATGGAGGAGCTTCTGCTGCACCTTGCTGGTGGCCTTTCCAATCTCGTCGAGGAAGAGCGTGCCGTGGGCCGCCGAGACGAACTGGCCGGGGCGGCCGTTGCGCGCGTCGGTGAATGCGCCGGCGACGTGACCGAACAGCTCGGACGATGCGAGGGCATCATCGAGGGCCGACATCATGACCTGCTGGAACAGCCCCCGCCGGCGGGGGGACTGCCGGTGCAGGGCGCGCGCGACGAATGACTTCCCCGTCCCCGTCTCTCCTTCGATGAGGATCGGGAGCGCGTCGTGTGGCGCGAACTGCGCTATCTGGCGCTGCAGAGCTTCGATTGCAGGACTTCGGCCGACGAACACTGGATCGTCGGAGGTCTGGGTGCCATAGGGCACCTGACCGACGCGTCCCGGAGCGGGGAGCGATGAAGGGGTATGGTGGAGCATGGGCGTCGCTTGTCGAATTGCGCGACTGCGGCGCGTTCTGCGTCGAACGTGCGGGCGGCTCGTTGCGCGGCTTCGGTGGGAGCGGACAACTTGCGCGTGAGACCCCTGCGGGTCAACCGGGTGTGCGTCACACGGCGGGGTGTGGCGTCACGTGGCGTTACCTTTCGTGCTCGTGGAAGCGGGGTACCGGACAATATTACCGCGGTCGGCGGCCGACCCTCGCGGCTGCAACAAATGCCGACGCCTTGCGGTGGATCTCGCTTCGCCCGCTCAAGCTCCCCGTTCCTCGGCGAGAGCGCGATCCTCGCTCATTCGCCCAAACGCTCCATCTCCTCCCATTGTGCCGACAGGCCCATCACGTCGGCCTCGTGCTGCAATGCCGCAACGTCGACGGTGTCGCCGAGGACACGCAGCATCGCTCGCACATCGCGAAGATGGCGCTCACTCGCCCCCTGAAAACGGAAACGGTAGAAGTCACTGTCCGGGAACAGGCCGGCAAAGGCCGATGCGTTTGACGGATGCAGTGCCGCGACGATGTCGACGTCCTGCGTGAATCGCGGTTCACCGTACACAATGGCGGCGACGCCGCCAGCGACCATCCATTCGACGCCGCTGGTCAGCAGTGGCGGTGCAAAGACCGAAACCACATCAGTCGGCCGCATTCCGCAGGATCTGCCGTGCCTGCGCGTCGACCGCCGCAGCATCCAGGTGCGGCTGCCGTTGCCGAACTCCGGCCTTGGTCGCGTCCCACGCCAGATCCCAGAGTGCGTCAGCGAGTGCAAGCTTGCTCGTTGGCGACATTTCGCGGTATCGAAGCGTCTGTCGCTCGGCGACCTCGGGTCGCACGTCGCGGGGAGGAAAGGGGCTGGGCGTCGGGGAGGACATGCTCGCAATATACAGTTTGACGAGGCGGTTGTTCACAGTCGATCGTTCAGCCGCTGAGCTGGGGCGTCGTCGGCCTCGTCGGCGGCGATCACGCGGATTGAGGACCTGACGGCGGTTCCACCGAGCGGCAGGAGATGGGGGGCCGCGACCAGACGCAGGAAGTCGACGCGTCCGCGGAGTGTCGCGCGTCCTCAACTCCCCGCTGCCTTGCGGGGCCGCCCTCCCTTGGCGCCGTTCGCTCGCGCCGCCGCGGCCTTTGCGGGACTGCGCGCCCTGCCAGCGGCCCGAGCGAGCTCACTGACCTGCTCCGAGCGGTCGATCGACGATAGCAGGAGTCCTGCAACGCTCAGATCGGCATCGAGCTCTTCCCAATGCAGCCCGCTGCCCCCCGGACTCAGCCTCACCGCTGCGAGCTGGCCCGGCGTGGCATGCGCCAGTGCGGGAATCGCCGTCGCCGGGAACCCGAACACAATGCCATTGGTCAGCTCCATCATGATTCGGCCCGTCCGCCGGTCATAGACTACTGACAGAGCGCGGCGTCCCGTCCGACGATCGCGCGCCTCACGGGCGCGCGCAGCCGGCAGCTGTGCCAGGATCTTCGCTCCGGCGGTGCGTCGCTTAGCCATGGTACTCCCTCCAGCGCTTCAGTAAGTACTCGGCGTGTTCCTCGACGATCCAGAACGCGGCGGTGACATCGCTGGCCCGCATCCGCGCGACGGAGCGGACCGCTTGCGGGCGATCAGTCCCGGCGAGTTCGATCACGACTTCCCCGCTCGGCGGACGCACGAGGCGCGCTGAACGGAGAAGCTCTCCACGAGCACCGGAGGGCATCGACCGTGACCGGCCGGTGCCCTCGCTGCACGATCACCTCTCGGCGGCGCGACTCGAGCGCACCGGTAAATTGCAGTCGGGCGGTCGAGTTTTCCGTCGTCGTCATCCGGGACCGCTGCACTGGTCATCCGGGAGTGCTGCGGTGGCATCCGGAGTGCTGTCGTCGGCAGCCGGGAGCGGTTATCCGGTCGCCCGGGGTCGTGAGGTGGCATCCGGGAGCGGTACAGTACTCATCCCGGACCCCTGAGCGGATACCCGGGAGCGGTGGTGAGTCGTCCGGGTGCGCCGTCGTGTCGCCCGGGACGACTGACGTGTCATCCGGGCCGCTGCCACTGCCATCCGGGAACAGTGATGCTCTCGCCCGGGAGCGGTGAGCCGGCATCCGGGACCGGTACTGCACTCGTCGGGCGGAGCTGCCCGATTACCCGGGAGCGGTGATCGCTCACGCGGGAACGGTCTCGCACTCACCCGGGCGTCGTGCGCGTTCGCCCGGGAGCGCTGACGTGCAATCCGGGATCGGTGCGGTGCAATCCGGGAGTGCTTCAGGTGCACTTCGGGAGTGCTTCAGGTGCACTTCGGGAGTGGTTTCACCCTGCGTCGGGACCGATCCGGCCCCTGCCACGACTCCAACCGGCGGGGCGGACTGGTTCTCGCGTGAGGGCCACATGCCAGCGGTGCCCGGCCGTTCCGTTTCGCGCCATCCCACCCGCCACGCCATGAAAGAGACCAAGCCCTCATTCCTCCGCGGCGTGTTCGCCGGCGCCATCCACGACTCGCTCCTCTTTCCCTATCCCGACACCCTCGACCAGCGCAACCCCGACGAGGCGCGCGTGGTCAACCGGCTCGTCACCACGCTGCGCACGATGGTCGGCGACGGCCTCATCGACCCTGCCCGCTTCGACGAGGACGAGCACGTCCCCGACGAGGTGCTGCGCGCGATGGGCGAGGCCGGCCTGCTCGGCCTCACGGTGCCGAAGGAGTACGGAGGGCTCGGCCTCTCCAACTCGGGCTATGCGCGCGTCTTCGGCGCCGTCGCGACCGCCGATGCGTCGCTCGGCGTCATCGTCGGCGTCCACTGCGGCCTCGGCAGCAAGGCGATCGTGCTGTACGGCAACGAGGAGCAGAAGCAGCGCTACCTGCCACCACTCGCGCGCGGGGAGATGTTCGCGGCCTATGCGCTCACCGAGCCGGGGATCGGCAGCGACGCGCAGAACGTCGAGACGACGGCCGTGCGAAGCGCCGACGGCACCCACTGGGTGCTCAACGGTCGCAAGATCTGGATCGGCCTTGGCCACCGCGCCGGCGTGATCGCCACCTTCGCGCAGACGGAGGTCACCCGCGGCAACGAGACGCGCCGCCGCGTCACCGCGTTCCTGCTGCGCCCCGACATGCCGGGCTTCGTCGTCGAGGACACCGAACGCAAGATGGGTATTCGC